>DASVEV010000172.1:0-6606 GCA_036380415.1 Nitrososphaeraceae archaeon | reverse complement strand
AATGTTTTTACAATACATATATGTATAGAGATAATTATTTGCTTCGATGCTCATTGACGTGTACTGTTTCAACAGATTTTTCAGAAGTATATTAAAATTCCAGAAATATCCATAAATAAAGTCGTTATTAAAGAAAATAATTATCTTTTTTCTATCTAAATCTACACTTCCTTGTTGTAGTATCACCTTCATCGTGATGAAAGCAGGCAAAGTCTCTACAGTAATAACAAAAACCACAAGATGGACATATTGGCTTTACTAATGTCGGAGAAAACTCAATATAACAATTAAAACATCTCATTTACTTTATTAATAAATTGTTTTACTTGGTATTAGTGTTGATTTTGAAACAATCAATTTTCCTATATATTCTCTTAATCGATGAGATTGTTCACCATAGAATTTAATCCTTTTTTTCTATTAGTGTAACTTTGAGAAATATTAAATATTTTTTCAAAAGTCTTGTATTTTTATTGAGAGGAACCAATCAACCTTCTTGATTCGCTTAAATATAAATGGATTAATTCAGAAAATTAAGTATTTGTATATTTTTACAATTAATTAATGTAAATATCCATCTATGGTATTTTTATAAGTGACGAGAAATACTTGAGAAAAATATATTGTTTATATATACCGAATTAATTAAATTTAATGACATTATTATTATAAATAATAATGTATCATTGTTATAGAAAGGTTTTGCAATAATTTAAATTATTTATACTCATTATTGTATCACAAATGAAAAGAGTAAAAAAATCTGTTAATTTTAACGTTAATTTTGCTAGTACTATGTTAAATAATATTATTTTTTCAAATAAATATAGTAGTTTCGATTTCTCTAAAATTTTTTATTTTTCTTTACTTTCTATTTTAGCTTCACTAGTTATACCATTACAAATTAACGGAGGAGAACAACAGGAACATAATATCATCCATTTAGTATGGGCAGCGGAGATTAATGGAACTAACAATGCAGATAATATTAGTGGTACGATAAACAAAGATATCATTAAAGGATTGGATGGCAATGATACAATAAGTGGCAAAGAAGCAGGAGATGATATCAGTGGCGGAAGTGGAGATGATATTATTTATGGTAATGAAGGAAGAGATGTCCTAAAGGGAAAAGCAGGAAATGATCATATAGAAGGTGAAGAAGGAAAGGATAGAATATTTGGTGATAGAGGAAAAGATGTACTAGTAGGCGGGCAAGATAATGATACACTGAATGGAGGCCTTGGAAAGGACACATTTATTTGTGGAGATGGAACAGACATACTAATAGAATTTAATATCACACAAAAGGATATCACTCCAGAAAATGATTGTGAAAATCAAAAAAATGGTAATGGAAAAACTAAAAGTTTATCACTACAACAAGATTCAAATTCAGCAGTAACCATGGATGGCAATGATATAACTGATAATAAAAGTAATAATGTAAAAACAACAAATGAGAATAAGAAAAACGATGACTTCTTTTTTGGTTTATTCAAATAATACAAAGAAGATAAATGAAATAAACAATTACAATTAACTTCTTTTAATGCCTAGTAATAGATATTATAAATCTATTACTATATGGTGATACATACTAAAAATAATACTCAACTCACTAATAATTAAAATCAAACAGTAGCAGACTCGAATTTTCGGAAGTAACTATTTCCAAGAAAAACGTAAATATCAAAGGAGTTGGATAGTAGTAATTTTCACTTGAAGATTTAAAGAAATGAATGAATACTAAACAAATATAATGATAAATGAAAAAATTTATAATAAATTGTAACTTTTATACTCTATTCATTGCAATAATCTTATATATATCGATATCAAAAGTTAAAGGTTTAGAATGAGCCTATGTAATAAGAAATATTATAATTTTGTGATTGTAGGAACATTGGAAAGTGAATCTAAGGATACGGCCTTAGAATTTCTCGAAAAATTAATGAGAGTTGAAAAGATTAATGGTTTAAGTGCTCTTCATATTTTTGGAGAAAATATTCCAAAGTAATCTAATAATAAAAAATTATTTAATTTCCATCGTTACCCTAGATGAGTTATAGGTAAGGATTCTCAGGCTCTTTTTAGCTAATCTCTATACAGAAATTTAATTATTTTTTGTCCTTTTTTTACTGTATCTTAGTCAATAATTCCCTATTGGCAAAGATAAACAAGTCAATTATTTTCATCTTTATTATTTGATTGTTCTGAATCGCTTTTAGCATAACCTTCTTCACCGAGTCCAGTTTTTTCCTCTTTGATAACTTTCTTGATGTCTTCCACAATGTGTTTATCAGAATCAGGATAAGCACTACCTTCTCCTCCCCCTACACCTGTCATGATTTCTTTAGCGTCCGATGAATCAAACGTATACTGACTAGGGTGAATATTGTTATTATCTTCTATTTCCTTCTTTTCATTATCTTTGTTATCGTTATTCTTTGACTTTTTAGTTTCCAAATTATCTTTTGATAGTAATAACAGTTTTAAATTTTTTTGCTTTAAAATGATAATTATTATCCGAGTAGTGGAAATTAAGAGATACTGTTCATTCTGTTAATTTACTAATGTAATTTGAGATAATTGATTATCAAAAGTTGTTATAATATATTACATTACATGATATAATAAACGTTGGAATATAAGTTTAGAGATACATCTTGAAATTGTTAACAATATTTATTATATAGGTTTATGAAAAGTTTAACCGATTCTCAAATGTAAATTTAGTGCTCCTTTCTTCTTCCATAAAACAGCAGGATCGCATGATTATGGAGGACATAGTAGAATGAATAGAGTTATAATGAAAATTTTGCATTACCTTTGTATGCTAATATGGTAATGCTAAGGAATTATTAAGTTGTGTCTATTCTTCTATCTTTTCTATCATATACAATATAATATGATCTATACATATATGCAATATCGTAGATATGTTTTTTATAAATAGATGAGAATTTTGGTAACTGGAGCAGGAGGATTTATTGGAAGTAATTTAGTGTCAAGATTATCCTTTGCAACAAAAGATACAGAAATTGTTTGTATGACAAGAAATGCAGAGAAATTAAAGAATAAGATAAGCAAAAACAGCAATGTCAAGATTGCGGAGGCAGATGTAATGGACTATGTACAGATTAAGGACACACTAACAAAAATAGATATTGCGTATTATCTAATACATTCAATGGAAGGAGTTTCTGCAAAAGAATGGAAAAAGTTTGCAGAAAGAGATAGAAAGGCAGCAGAAAATTTTGCTAAAGCTGCAACAGAATGTAAAGTAAAGAGAATAATATACCTAGGAGGATTAATCCATGAAGACAAGAATACAACAACAAATAGTAAAAGAGGGCAAATCAAAATATCTGAGCATATGCAAAGTAGAATAGAAGTTGGAAATATACTGAAAAAATCCTTAGCACATGTTACTATCTTTCGAGCTGCTGTGATACTTGGGAAAGATGGTGCATCGTATAAAATGCTAAGATATCTTGTAGAGAGACTGCCTGTTATGGTGTGTCCTAAATGGGTTTTAACAAACTCTCAGCCTATTGCAATAGACGATGTAATTACATATTTAGTCAAATCAATAGAAAAAGAAGAAACAGAAGGAAAGGAATTTGATATAGGCGGTCCAGATACACTTAGATATATAGATATGATGAGACGCTATGCTAAGGTAATAAATAAAAAATTTTTAAAAATAGTAATAATTCCTTTTCTTACACCAAAATTATCATCTTATTGGGTCGAGCTTATTACTCCTACGAAAGCATCTCTTGTAAGGCCACTTATTGAAAGTCTTAAATATGAAGCAGTAGTAAAAGATGATTCAATAAAAAAAATAATTCCTATCAAACTTAAAACCTTTGAAGAAGCAATTATAGCAGCAAAAGCTAAGGAAGATGAAGACAAATAGAAATGAAAATTAGTGCTACTTCATAGAGCTATAAAAATGGAGAAATTTTAACGATTAAGGGGTCTGCTATACAATAACTTTTTCTACTTCTGATTTGATATGGATTTGGCAGGTAACTATATGTATTGATAATAAATAGAAAAAAATTTTTCTTTTATTATAAGCTAACGAACGAAATATTGAGTTAAAAAATAATTATTAGAGTTAAATAGAAAAAATATTTAGTAATTATTATTATTATTATTCTTTATTTCAAGTTTCATACTCTAACTTGAATTTGACAATACTATCTTCATCTTGTGGTAATTTTTTAGTTTGGCAATATTTTTTATTATCATCTGATTCTTCTAAACATACTTTAACTTTTTCTCCAGGTTCTCCAGTTATTGTTTCTTTTATTTTTTCTGTATTATCATTTAATTTTATTTCAGTCTTCTCTTTACCTTCATCTGTTTTGATTGAGACGTCTGTTTTAATATCAGCATTTTCTTGATTATTGATATTTATATTAAGTTTATAATCTTCTGCATAAGACAGTTGAGACAATGAAGGAATAAAAGCCAATAAAGTGGCTACCATTGCTAAAGCTACAATATATAGAGGATTCAGTCTCCTAGAGTTTTTTGCTATAATAGGATTAGTCATATTTCTTATTAACAAATTAAATTATAAAAATTTTTTAATAGTTTTATATAGAATAAATATAAAAAAAGATATTGAAAAGAATTATGTTTGTTTTTATATAATATTTATACTAAACTATTCTTCTTTTTGCAGATTAGAATTATTTTAAAAAATAATATGCGTATTAATATAAAGACGATTGGTCAAGAAAACATAATCTATCTACTCTTCATATGATTTAGTGTTAGATCGTCGTCATAAAATCTAACTGATTTAATATACAAATTCTAACAATCAATATTTAGCAAGTTTTTTCATTCTTTTCATAATTACTAGAAAAGTGGTTTATCCATCTTTTTCTTATTTTTGATTTATTTCTCCTTTCACCAAATGCTTCTTTGATTAGTCACACAACAACATACACAAAAAAGAGATGGAGAGAGAGAAAGAACGAATGAATAAAACAACACAATAAGTGGGAATTTCTATTTTTAGCAAATCTTAGCACATATTTCTGAATGGTACATTCAGAATAATTTTCTCATTAAGTTAAGATCATTTTGTTGATTACTAAAACAATATAATAAACCATCTTTTGAGCTAATAAACAGTTTATTTTTCACAATACAAGGAGATGATTCTATTCCATCCATTGTAGGAAATTTCCAGTTTAATTTACCGCTTTCAATACCTAAACCATATATATGAGAATCTAAGGAACCCACATATAATATTCCCTCTTCATCATCATTATTATTTTGTGCTATCACTGGTGAAGACCAAATCTTGTCTTCAGTTTCATATTTCCAGTTTATAGAACCATCAACAGAGTTTAATGAATAGATCTTTTTATCAGAACACCCAAAGAAAATATGATCTTTTGATATAGATACTGAAGAAAGAATAGGCTTACCAGTTTCATATTTCCATTTGATAGAACCATCTGATTGATCTAAACAATACATTATACCGCTATGTGTTCCTATAAATAACGAATTAGTCGATTTCATTAAACTTGGTGTAGCTCTAATTTTGCCTTCTAACATACTCTTCCAATTTAAGTTACCATCCAAATCACAACTATAGAGACAACAATCATCTGAACCAATAAATATTTCATGATTATTGGTAGCCGGGGAAGACCAAATAGAATTACCTGTATTAAATGTCCATATTATATTTCCTCTCATGTCTATTGCATAAATTGTAGAATCAAGGGATCCAATCACTATTATATTTCCATCACATATACAAGGAGATGAAAAAATATCACCAGTTATTTGTACGTTCCATTTCTTTTTGCCTTCATTATTGATATCGAATGCATAAATAAAATTCCTCCTTTCAGGAGTTTTAGAATTTGCATTAGTAATCCATGAATTAAAAGTGCATGATATTAACAAATTATCATAAAGTAATAATGATGATACTAAAGGAGATCCTACCTCTTTTTGCCAATTGATTTTTTTCTTGTAAACATCAATAGCAAAAATTCTACCAGTTATAGTCGAATTATAGACAATGTTATTATGGGAAATAGCAGAGGATATCATGGGTCCTAATTCAATTACCCAAAATAGCGATAGTTCTCGTGTTAGTTTTTCTGGAAAAATTCCACTTCTAGCTTCATTTCCTCTAAATAAGAGCCAAGAATTATTATTATTATTATTATTATTCAAGTAATAGAATAAAAAATTGTGATCTATAATTTATTTTATGTCGTAATCATAAAAGGTACCGAGTAATAAACACTAAAATGCTTGTGAAATAAATTATTTTTTATTGATATCAATATTACATTGTAGTCCATATAATTCTCACAATATCCAAAAATAAAACGAATTATTGGTTATTGATTTATATGAAATGAATGATTATCAATACTATATTATAATAGTAAATGCATTATGTCTGATTCAACCGCCGCCGCCATTTCTCAACTAAAATTCCCTTTTTCACTCAAGGAAGATCAAATCGATGCAGTAAACGCATGGATTGATAATGATTTTAGAGGTACAATAGTATATAGCACTGGAACTGGTAAAACTGAAATAGCT
>DASVEV010000171.1:0-2779 GCA_036380415.1 Nitrososphaeraceae archaeon | reverse complement strand
CCAATCACTCTAGTTAGATTAATTTTATTAGATGGAAAACTTTCTGAAAGAGAAATAGTAATGAAAATCTATAAATTGGCTAGCTTTTCATCATCACTTGCACTAATAACAATATTATTGCAATTTATTATATCCAGTGGATAGAGAAGGAGAAGAAGAAATGAATTTTCTAGATCTCAAATTCTTTATCTTATTTATGTGGATACTGGTCATGATAGCATGTATTTTTATTATTTTTGTTATAGCTCCAATCAGCAAATTTCAAATAGATCAAAATGATTCTCTATCTTTTCTAAAGACTTCATTTATTCAAGCAACATTGGCAGTTATTATAGTTGGAATTTTAATAGTTGTACTGAATAAATTTAAGAAAGTATATTTGTTAAAAAAACTTTCGGCTAGGAAAAAAAGTTAGTCTAATTCTGCATTATAAACTTGGATTAAGTTAGAGAATCCTTTTTTCTCTACAAAATTCCAAATCTTTCCACAAATTGAACATGTTATAATATTGTCTTTAGACGAATACTCCAAGCTATAATGACTACAACGAATTTGATATTCATATTTAAGTGACTCTAATTCTTTAATCGTGTCTATATGTCTGACAGAATTTTCTGTCAATATTATTATTTAGATTTAACATAATATAATCTATTAATTATAGAAATAAATATAGTTACAAAAAATATATGTGATTTATTGACTTATTCATATAGATATAAAATTGCTAATGAAAAATAATATAATAACCATAATTATTGAGAATCTATATATATATATCAATAATAGATTAACAATAATATTGAATAAATTGAATTCCGACATTAGAAAAATTCAATTTACGGGTAGATCTACCTATATTTTGTCGTTACCTAAAAAATGGATTGAAGAAATGAATCTAAAAGCAGGTGATCATGTTTCTATCTCAAGGAGTTCAAATAATTCATTATGTATTACCCCAGAACAAGAGAAGAGACTACAAGATTCTACAAATGAAGTTAGCACTCAGGTGTTGATTGATGAAGGCCCCAACACCCTAAAGAGAAAGATTGTTTCTATGTATTTGTCAGGATATAACCTGATAAATCTAAGAGCGAAATCTGCAAGGATTCAACCAATACAAAGGGAGGCGGTTAGAGAAGTAGTAAGAAGAAGTTTGATAGGAACAGAAATTATTGCTGATTCCTCTGATATAATTACCATTCAAGTATTACTAACATTACCGGAATTATCAGTTAACACGGCTGTACGAAGGATGTTTTTGATTGCTTCATCAATGCACAGGGATGCTTTGGTGGCAGTAAAAGAAAAAAATCATGATATAGCGATGGGAGTAATACGATCGGATGATGAAGTAGATAGATTTAGTCTCTACATATTAAGAAATTTAGTCATGGCTACTAACAATGAAAGAGTATTGCAGGAAATAGGGTTAAAAAATGCTTCTGATTGTCTTAGCTATAGAGTTACTGTAAAAAGTATCGAAAGAGTAGCCGACCATGCATCCAGAATTGCTTCAAAATCCATGGAAATTCAAAGTTTAATCCCTTCTTTGATAACCGAAAAATTAGAGAAATTAAGTAATTCTGCTTTAGAGGTTTTGACATCTGCAGTTGAGGCATTCTTAAGAAGAGACTATAATTTGGCCGATAAAATTGCAGATAAATCAGATAACGTTCTTTGTATAGAAAGAGAGATCATGTTGTTCTTAGATTCATTAGAGAATAAGGATATTGATAGTCACAATATCAATGCAGGAGTAAAATTAATACTTGAAGATATACGCAGAACTGTCGAACATGCAAGTGATATCGCAGAGTCAGCCATGAATCAAACTGTAGGAGAGATAATTAAAGTAGAGAAAAAGGTAGAAAATTGAAATTAGATATTGTTTTGTAGTAATATTTGATTTATCTTAAAACAAAGACTACAGTGTATATTGCAATTATCATGGATACAAATGGATTTTAACGAATTACATACAAAACACCAAACTTGTTTATTCATGTAGTTAAGAAAATAATAATTATTATAAGTATTATGAATAAATAATAATATTAATTAGATAATGGATTTGAATCAAAATGCTATTAAAATATTAAAAATATTAAATGGCAGATTCGCCCCTAGCCTTTGTTCTTATGCTTATTGCCTCCTGCACTTCTAATATGAAAATTTTACCACCTATTTTATCATCAAGTGTATCCAATAAGTTATTGACTAGTTTATCCACCACATCATCTCTTACAACTATTTCAACTTTGGTTCTAGGAATAAATTCGGGCGTGTATTGCATAGTACCTCTCCCAATTGAAACAGGTTGTGCTTTACCTTTACCTTTTCCCTCTATACGATAGTAGCTCATTCCTCCTATGTCATTATCCTTTAAAATGGCACCAACAGTTTGTAGTTCTCTGTCTGGAATTATTATTTCAATCTTTTTCACTATTATTGATCAACCATCCTATTTTTTATATAACATATTTAAAACATCAATGTGTTCACTGCATTGCAGTGAAATAGTATCATAAAATAATTAAAAAAAATAATATTTATAAAATCTTTTAACTATATTATGTACATATCGCTATATAAATTTTAAAAGTATATTCTAAAGTAGTAAGCGAAGTAGATCGAATGTTCTGATCGAAAGACATGATCGAATGGACAGCTTTTAATAAATACTTGATCAACAATGTTCTATTTGATAATAATGAAATATAGAAGTAGAACAGAAATAACTGTCTTAATACTAGAAGCAGCAAACGGTGGGGCTACA
>DASVEV010000170.1:0-17960 GCA_036380415.1 Nitrososphaeraceae archaeon | reverse complement strand
AGAAGACGATGGAGAACCATTGCTTTTAACATGGCTAACCATTTTATAAGCTGGTTGTCCAGTTGGTAAAGTAATAACTACCATTTCAATCTTGTGCATAGTATTGTTGTTAGTTTTATTATTAGGTGATGATGATGATGATGAAAAATCATTGCCTTCAGGTGATGAAGGTATTGAAGTCAAAGTGTGAAAAACTTCTTTTTTGTTATCTTTTATTATATTCTTATTGTTTTCTAAAGTTACAGATTCATTGTTCGCTGTATCTTTTGATACTTGTTGTTGTTGTTGTTGTTGTGCCGACGCTATCTCAACAACAGGAAGATTTAGTGCAGAGATAGGACCAGTAGCCACTATTAGTATTATAAAGAGAATGAAGCAAGGCTTAAAGGATGATATTATTGTTGTATGTTTCGAATTACAATTTTTATTTGAACTTCTGTTTTTGTTTCTCATCTTATTCACTTCCTACTAAAGATATCTCTCCATTATTATCACTAGTACCGTGCATTATTGGTGATGTTGCAGGAACACCGGTACTATTACCAGTATCTTTACTATTACTACTATCTTGCATCTGTGGTGATGGTCCAGGAATGCTTGAAGTAGTAGCACCAGCAGCAGCTTCAATCACTTGAAATTTCCCTTTCATTCCTGAAAGTAAATGAATAGGCATTTTATCATAATAAGAGGTATTATTATTAGCACTAATAGTAAATACATGATTTTCAAGTGGCCCTATGTTCTCAAAATTAGTTGTCTCATGGGTTCCAGGTTTCAGCCATTCATAGCCGTCAATAACAAAATGATGAAAGTCTGTACCAACGGATTGAATGTGAAATCTTACCAAATCATTTTTTGATGCTACCAGTGTAGGATTTACCCATAATGGTGTGTGTTTATTGTTATTGTTATTGTCTATCTCTACACCCCAAAATGCATCATCAGTAACAAATAAAACAAAATCTTTCTTTATATCTCCCACATTTACCTCTTTTGGAATTCCATTTACTAAAGCATCTACTTTTCCATTGGCGGGATTAACTATTACTGTAGAAAAGAGACCATTTGTTTCTACCCCATTCATGTTCATACCAGACGAACCTTTACCAAATGTATGATCATGCCAAGGCCATGATCCTCTTGTTCCCTCTGCAGCAGTCCATACATATGTATATGAATCATTGGGGGTTGCCCCTTGATCTGAAACTCTGTTTGACATCTTTAACGATCCATCACTTGTAATTGTATAATGAACTCCATGTGTGTGAAGACTCACTGCTCCACGACCAATCTCATTAACTAACGTTAACCTTGCCTTATCGCCTTCAGTCATGATTAGTGTAGGACCGGGTATAGTTGGAAGATCACTATATCTTGAGGTAATATCTTTTGTCTGATTTTCGCTATCAATAACCTTGTATTCTAACATTTTATATGCAGTATGGCCATCGGGCAACTCTACTGCAGCCATCTTTATTTCATGAATTTTGGGAAATAGATTTTCTGCAGTTAAGTTGTTTTGAGTAGTAGTTTGAGCGAGGACAGTTAGAATAGAGAATGATTGAAGGACTAAAATAAATCCAATAACTATTATTATCGATAATCGCAAATGTTCTTTATAATTTACGTTAATAAACATTATTATTGTTGTCTTTATGTTGCAAGTTATATAAATGCAATCGGTATACATATAAATTAAAAGTAACTACTTGCAATTATTTGCACTTGTTTGCAATTAATTGGAATTTCTAAAAAATATAGAAATCGTATTTATAGAAACAAATAATAGCAACAAATTTAAGCAGAATTTTTACCATTTAAATAATAAAATTAATTGTGGTTTTCTAGATTTTGTAGCGTTAGCCCATTGGTAATATTTTCGCCTAACATTGTGTCGTTAACTGCGTTAACTGCACTAAAATCAGTATTAGTTCTGGAAGTAAATGTTTTATTTTGACTTGACATTGTGTCGTTAATTGAGTCTTCTGGTGTGATTGTACCTTCTTGTGCTAATACATGTTCAAATACTGTTGGTATCCCTGCAATTAGTACAAATACAAGAATGGATGGAATTACTATAGAATTAGTTTTTGAATTTATATATGTCTTTGTTTGACATGATATTTAATAATTGATAGACAATTACGTTTTTATCTCTAGGCTTATTTTATTGGTCTAATTTTCTAATACGTGACTCAACTAAAACGCTACCCAAGATGGAAACAGGAAAAATAATAAATATCAATAACAATGACTTATCCATGAGTGCACGAACAGACACAAAAAATATTGCTCCAAATATATCTCTGATTGGAGTTGCTTAAATTCTTGTAACTGCATGAACTTTTGATTCAACTATTAGTACTCCTGCAAAAAAAAGCAATAGTCATTCAGGCAATAATAATAATCTCAAGCTAATCGGTACAATGGATATATCCACAGATGTTGTTATAAAATGGAAGAACATAAAGACAGATATTTCTATCTGTGACGATAATACTATAGTTATAGATTTTGATGATAAAGCTACTGATAAACATTTTATAGGATAGCTAGTTTATGGAACTGTTGAATCAACTTATAGATCAAATTTGTATATCTTACAGGCTAGGATAAACATCTTCACCACCTTTATTAATCAAAATTTATAAGAATCAACAAGTAATTTTTAATAATCAATAACTTTTAATATTATGTTACCGAACCCCACTATGATGAGAATTCGAAGCCCCTCCGAGCCCATATACTAGTAGGGTTCAATAACATCTTTCATGTTAACCTTGAGAATAAATTCAAAATATTGTTACAAGATTATGTAATTGGATGAGGACCAGAATCTGGATTGAGTGTGACTAATGTAAAGAGAATTTTTAATCTTAGATGACAAAAGATATTTTTTGTTATTAATTTACAAAATTATTTCATGATATCTCTTTAACTCTAAAGGTCTTTCCAGTAACGGGTTTAGTTTCTCTAATAGATTAATCATATGAGGTTGCTTGAAATGTTCTTCTATTGCTTCTTCATTTATCCATAGTTCATCAAACATAAAAACCCGAGGATTTTCTATTGACTTATGTGGAACATAAGCAATATTTCCAGGTTCGTTAAGTGTAGGTGGAATTAAAACAAGTAAAATTCTTTCTAATTCTGACTCTTTTCCCTTTTTTGCTTCTAAAAAAGCTAATAGACGAATAACACTCTTAGTTCTGTTTTCAAATTTTTTGATATTTGTAGTTTCCATGTTTACTAATTTTTTATCTTGTTAATATTAATTAAATACATTTTGTATGTATTTGATAGAAAAATTTGGCTTTAACTGTACTATAGATCTATAGCTGTGAATATTTTATTTCTTTCAAATAATCTGATGACTAGAGATAGGATACATATAGCTAAAACTATTTGATTAAATTAACCCGTCCGAAATGAACTACAAAATTGTGTCAAAATCAGTTGACACATCTCCGAGTCAGTATTATATCTGGGTTCATATACAGGTGTTTTGTAAAGTATATCTATAATAGAAGATGAACAATTACTCATATCTAATCCCTAAAGATACAAGTGCAATTATCAAAGAAACTGTATCAAAGTTATATTGATGTATGGAGATTTTTTACAATCTGTAAAGAAGAAGAAACGTATCGAAGACAAAAAGAACGTGCCGTTTTCCATTTATGATAATTTTATGATCAGATTATTCTTTAAATTAGTCAAGTAGTCAATTTCTTATATCATTGACTTTATTAGTTTAGTTTCTTACCCATATGATATGCTAGGAGATTTATTTTATGAAGCAAAAGGAAGAATTACATCTAAAAAAGTATTAGAGTTGGAAGGACCTACAATAGAAAGTTCCTATTTTTTAGAAGGAAAAATGAGAGATATTGAAGTTGTGGAGATAGGAACGTTTACAACTATTCCAACCTCAGAGGGTGCCTACTTTGTAGAAGGCAAGGATATTGTAACTGTTAAAGGAGGTAATGAAATGGCTACTGTCAAAGCACAAGGAATTAGTAAACAGAAGGATTCATCAAAAGTAGTTTCTGGTTCTACTTTCTATCGTTCTTCAAAAACAGGAAAATTATCATTTTTGAATAACTTAGTAGGTGTTCATGAAGCCTCAGTAGATAATGATGGTAATATTATCTATAAAGTATGGGAATGGAAATAAACTCACTTTTAGTATAGTTATATTTATAAATGTCTAAAACGATATCACTTATAGATTTGTATATCTCTACTCTGGAGGAAGAGTATGAGTATTAGTTTCTATATATCTACTAAAATAAAATAAATAATATTTCAAATATTATTTAATTATAAATTTATAAATCTATTACTCTAGCGATATTACTCATATACAATCTTTTAGTATTTTTTTATTCAAAGTTTATCTAGACGTTTTTAACTAGAAGATCGAGATAGCAGAAAAAGAAGGAAGAGAAGAAAAAAGAGGGTAGACTATTATTTGCAATAACTAGGAACTTCTACACAAATCAAATGTTGATTACCATATATAGGTCCATTACCAAAATGATTATTGACCTTGGTTGGTTCTAACAATATATTGATAGCACTATCTCCTAGTACTGTAATCTGTGTGGGAACATCATTTATTGGTACTTCCTTCATGGTTACTGTGGAAGTCCCATTTAATATAGTAGAATTATTACTAGTATTTACAATAGGATCTGCATTTACCTTGAAATCATATATAGAATGGCTATGTTTACCCGTTCCATCAGTTTTTATCATGTAGAAAGTAGAATTAAATGTTGGAGATGTTTTGACATTTTCCATTTTATATACACCTGTAATAATCCATGCTGTTGATGAATTAGAAGGGTCAGTAGAAATACTGGATATAGATCCTTTAATTACATCATTAGTAGGATTTGTTGGATTTATTGAATATGCATTGTGTATTGGATTGGCAGCAAGAATGATAATGAGAGAAGAAACAACACCTACAACTACTAATGTAGACACTGATAACTTTTGTTTGAACCATGTTTCCTTGTACATCGAAAAGATATTGAAGATATATTATATAACGATTAATAGGAAAAGGTGTGCAGTCAAACAAATTATTGTCATAGTCTGGACCTGCAGTTATATTGTTCAGGCTATGACAATTAAATTTACAGAATTGATTGTTAACCAAGTTTACCGATTTTTAAATATTCTAAAATCTATATGATATTACACTATAAAAAAAGTGCATAGACAAAAAAACTCTTTCTCTTGCCATAGCCTAACTAATTATAGGATGTCATTTCTGTTCGCTCCACCCATCTTTCTATTTTTAGTGGGTTATGGCAATTATTGAATAAGAAAGAAAAAAACAAAATTGTGTCGAATAATTAAATACTATAACATTAATGCATTAATGAAGTAGCAGAATGGTTAAAGAATGAATTTGAGTGTATAGGTTACAAAGATGTTTCATATAACCATTACAAAGAAAATTAGTACAAATGAATCTAATTTAAAAAATATTATTTCTAAAAAAGATGGGTATTACAACAAATCTATTCTTCTATGTGCCCACTATGACTTGCGTATTAGGGATAAAGATGATTATACTTCTAGAACGCCAGGAGCATATTAACTATTACTGGTAGTGTCACTGCTATGTTCTTTTTTTCTATGTTCCTCAAATTCTTTTTCAGAACTAAAATCCAAGTCACATGCTTCACATTGATAAGCCCCTGAGTGATGAGATGACATATTTTATTATTAGCAATATATGATTTAATAGTTATATGATTCTCGATTTTCGATTGTAATAAAAAAGTTATTTACTATTATAGAGTTAGTTAAATTAACTCGGTAAGATAAATTTAAATCTGTCCTAATCATTACTATTTTTTATTCACGATCCGAATCTCCTATTTGACTAGCCTCTTTTTTTGATTCTGCTACTACACTATCAGAAGCATTTTCAAGTGTCTCTTCAATTTGATTTTCTTTAGTATCTTTGTCTTCTTGTTTTTTATTCATATCTTTCTTTTGGTCGATAGTAGCCATAATAATAGTATATTATTAAGATCTAAAATATGTATTGCTATTTGGATGATTGTTAATTTCTTTATTAGATGAACTACAAAATTGTGTCAAAATCAGTTGACACACCTCCGAGCCCGTCTAGTAATAAGGCTCTTAATCTTTCTATGAATTTATGATAATCTAATATATTGTACTGATGTAGTATCTATCATTTTTTTCTAGCCATAAACCAAAAGATAAAAGAGATTATGCATTATCTCTTACTATTCTTGATTAGATCCTGTTTCATCTGATTAAAATCTTTGTCAGTTAGTATCCCTTCTTCTTTAAGCTTTGCAAGTTTCCGTATTTCATCTGCAACTGATTCTGACTGATCGGAAGTAGTTATAGTCTCTTTAGGTTCGTGTGATTCGATAAATTTTAGCTTTTTTGAAGCGGCTAATTTTCGGCTATCTTGCATACCTGAACGGATTATTTCCAACAAATCTTCTGCCTTATCTTTTGGAATAGCTTCAATTATACCTGTTTGATCATCTTCGCCTTCAATTATACTATCCATCATTCCTAGCTTAGTTGAGCTCATTAATCCAGGAGCTTTAAATCTTATTGTTGATGATAATAACCCTTTTTCAAGCTTTAAACTTGTAATTATATCATATGGAATATCAACTACATTTGCTTTTATTCCAAGCATATATGGATCCCTAATTATGATTCTTCTGTCTGTTGCATAGATGATATTTGGTGTAAAATAAGAGCCTCCAGGTTTTATCTTTGATTGTTTTGCAACGAGTAATACTTTTTCATCTGGATTTAATATCTCGTTAATTTTATTAATTTCATTTAAATCATCTTCCTCTGTAACAGGTTTTTTAAAATATGTAGAATCTTTATTATCTTCTTCGTTCTTATCATCGGAGCCAAAAGGCATATTGCAATCTATCTTAGAAAGTCTTATTTAAAATTATAATGGTCCTTTCTAGGTACCTTGAGGAGTTATAACTAAGTTTCTAATATTCAATAATTTTAAAACATATTAGAGTTAAAGATTAGTAGTAGTTGTTAATATTTAAACAAATATAATTTCAACTTCTAAAAAGTTCAGGTGAAATTGGTACGGTAACATAATATTAGGCCTTGTTATTTGAATATAATAGGTTATCATTATTAACTATTGTTATTATAATATTTGAAGGTATTAGTGAGAATCAAATCTTATTATATAATGATTTGGTAATATAGTAAATTTATATTTTAGTATATATATAAAACAAACTATAGGTTTTATAATAATTTTATACACAAATATTTCATTCACCCAATTTCATATGATTAATCTTTAACTAAAAAAAGATATAGATCTTATCAAGTATATTAGGAACTTCCCGACACACTGCTTTATAACAAACTACAGAAGGAACTTAATACATTAGATCTGCTAACATAAATCTTTCATTCGTTTAAAATTGCTTATTAGTTGGCATATCATAGGTCAATATTACAGTCAAATAAAACAAATGAAGGTGGAAAATACATGAGAATTGATTAAAAAATGAAAATAATAAACTATATTTCTTGATGTATGAATCCTTTTTGTTGAAAGATACTTTCCTTTATCCAATTTTCAAATTCTTTATCCGATAAATTTTCTCGTGTTTTGATAATTGACAATGCATCCTTTCCTACGGGATATCTTACATCTCGATTGTTGGATTCTATTGCTTGGTAAATTACTTCTGCAACATCTGATGATAATGACGACGAATTACTTTTAAGCATAGGTTCAAAACCTTCAAAGAGTTTTTGAGTTAGTTGTGAATATGCTGAAGTTTTATTATTTGTCTTATTATTTACTAAGACGTCTGCATTTTCAAAGAAATTAGTTTTAACTACTCCTGGTTCTATTAATATAACATCTATTCCAAATTGTTCCAATTCATATCTCATTGATTCAGATAATCCTTCTAAAGCAAATTTACTACTAATATACGCTGAATTAAGAGGTATACCTATTTTTCCACCAACAGAACTTACATTTATTATGTTACCACTTCCTTGATTTCTCATTATTGGTATTACTTCTTTTGTAACTCTAATAACCCCAAAGAAATTGGTTTCAAACTGAGATTTAAATTCTTCAAGTGACAAGTCTTCAACAGCTCCCATTACACCATAACCAGCATTATTAACTAATACATCAATCCTTGAGCTTTCATCTTTGATTTGGTTAATTGCATCTTTAACTGATTTATCACCTGTTACATCTAATTGTAAAACTTTTAAAGGAAGATTTTCACTTTTAGCAACATCATTTATTTTCTGTGATTTATTTAAATTTCTCATAGTTGCATAAGTATAAAACCCTTTTCTTGAAAGCAATAATGAAGTTTCAAATCCTATTCCAGTTGAACTGCCAGTAACAACAGCAACCTTCTCTTGTTGATGTCTTTTATTATTCACAAATGGTATAACCTTTCAAATTATATATAATTAGCTATTTACAAATTTAAAAATATTACAAAGTTTAATTAATATTATTTTGTAAATCATTGTAATAAATACTATGATGAGATTATAGAACTACAAAATTGTGTCAAAATCAGTTGATACAACCCCCCCCCATTTGCACGCATAAAAAATAAGTTTATAATAGACCAAAAAGTGTTTTTTGTATTAAATAAGTTAAAAATCTGTTAAGAGTTTTGCATTTACTAATAATAATTATAATATGAAAACCACATAAAATAGCATTATCAAATGAAATTTTAATAAAGACATCATAACAATTATTATTATTAATGAGTTTTCAAAATTTAAATGATGATTCTTCTTCTTCATTACATAATGAATCCATTATATCTCAATTTACAAAGCAGGCTATTCCCTTTACCCAACTATCAGAACATTCTAATCAGTATGGATTTGAATTAATAGTTGAATTAGCAAAACCACAGAAAGGCGATACAGTATTAGATGTTGCATGCGGACCAGGAATAGTGGCATGTGAACTAGCAAAATTTGTTTCTCATGGAACTGGAATTGATATAACACCAGCTATGATTGAGCAAGCAAAACAAATGCAAAAAGAGAGAAAATTAAATAATATAACTTGGAAAATTGGGGATATCATTACTTTACCATTTGATGATTCTTCATTCTCATTAGTAATAACACGATATAGTTTTCATCACTTATTGAATCCACCAAAAGTTTTGGATGAAATGATACGTGTCTGTAAGCCAGATGGAAGAATTGTAATAATTGATGTAACACCTGAATCTAGTAAAGCAAATGAATACAACAGTGTTGAAAAATTACGTGATCCATCTCATGTAAAAGCATTTACTTTTAGAGAATTAAGCAAAATGATGGAAGAGTCAGGATTGGTCAACTTGGAAACTAAATGTCAAAATCTTGAAATGGAATTGGAGAAATTACTTGAAGCATCATTTCCCCCTCACGGAAATAAAGAGAAAATTCAACATCTGTTTAAAGAAGATTTACAAAAAGATAATTTGGGAATGAAAAGTTTTCTTCAAGAAAATAATAATAATAACAATAATAAGATTTACTTTTACTTTCCTATATCTATGTTACTAGGGTACAAGAAATAATTTTAATCATTCTAAGGTTAATAATATTTAACTTTAAAGTTCACTAAGCAGATCCCAATTACATGCCATACTTGAAGCCCTCAGAATCCTTTTATCAATGAAAGTAATTTTTAATCTTGATTCATTAGTTTACAAATCAACAATTTATTTTTATGAAAAAATAATTGATTTACCATCCTGCTATATTTTTTTTTGACCAATCCAATTAACCATGTTTCGATTTAAGTTCAATTTTCTTTATATATTAAATGCAATTAAGGTAACAACTAACTATGCTTGGATAATTATTATTTGAAATAAAAGTAGACTTACAGGGTCTAGAATCTTAAATGCAGACGAATACAAAATAGAACATTCCCTAACACACGAAGGAAAACTCAAAGATATTGAGATTACAATTTTAGGAGCATTTTGGGCAATTCCTACAGGTAAAAAATGTAATTTATGGTGAAGGACAAGGAATAATAACTACTAAAGATGGTGAAGATACTGCAACATTTAGGGATATGGAATAGGACATTCTAAAGGACAAGTAGGCGCTAGTTTTCGTGGATCTGTATTTTACAAGTCATCAATATCAACAAATGGAAAACTTTCATTTTTGAACGACAAGATAGGAGTTTTTGAAACTGAAATAAATGAATCTGGTATTTCTACTGAAAAGGTTTGGGAATGGAAATAATAAAGCAATAAGCAAACGATAGATGACAGAATGAAAGGCATTTAATTGCTGTAGAGGATAATGAAATTGACTTTGTCAAGTTTTTTACTGAAATAATTAGAGCAATTTTTAGATTTAATAGAAAAACAATAGAAATGATTGAAATTAAAAATTAAAGATTTTTAGCGTATTCTGAAATAGCCATTTCATTTTTATATTGAAAAAAGTTACCATTCTTTTTCTTTAGATGTTCTCTTTGACCTTCTAGGACTTCATAATAGACAATTAAATGCAGAGTATTATTAGATATATGAGATTGACTTCCATGAACTTTTCCATTTTAATCTCTTATAATGTCAGAAAGAAACTCATAATTTTTTTGATTGTAACAGGAGATCCTTCCAAAAACTCAAATAATTATCCATCTTTGATTTTATTCTCGTTGCTGTTGTTACTGCATTTGAATTTGAAAATTCTTTATTGTAGTAAGTTGGCTTTGCTACTGGAGTTGGAGGAATAATTGCGGGGTCCTTATTATATGTTACTATATTTGGATAAATATGTTTTTCCTTAAATATACCGGTATCGAACTGTTCGTTGATGGAGGTATGGCACTAATCTAGCTAGTATCTTTCACTCTGTTTTTTTTAATCTATTCAGAATCTAGTAGTTTCAATAAAGGTTTATTTACAAAAAATACTAGCTAAGTATGTTTCCATAAAATACTATCTTTAGATTACATATTCTAATTATAAAGCTATATTATTGAAGATCCCAATATAGTAGGTAGTAGTAGTAGTGAAGTTACTTCTTCTACTTAGTAAGAGCTCCAATAGCTGAAAAGAGAATTCCTCATCTTTGTAAATTTGATGTGTGAATAAATATTTAAAGAATTATAGGAGAAAAGATAATCTTATTATAAAGAGATATATTTAATTATCAAAGATGTAATTTAGTTACCTTTTAACAATAATTTTCATAAAATAAAAGTTTATGGAAGTATAGTAAAACTAAATGGTTTAACTACTTGGCTATTCAATGATGTTGTTGTAAGGTAAGAGCCTTCTGGTTTAACTTCTATACTATATGATAAAATGGCAGTTCCATTTGCGTCGCCTTCTGCTACTGCTTTATATTGCTTCCCTGTTCCACTACGTTCCTGAACTGTAGTTTTATCTCCTGGTTCAAGTACTGTTGGTAAAACTCTATTCATACATTGAGGAGTCATTATTTCTTCTACGTTATTATTAAAGGTTGTAAAAAAGTCAGAATTACAATTACCTGCAATAATCGTAACATTGAATGGTAACGTATTTATCACAGTTGCATTTACCTCAAATGTGTTACCTACATGAACTTCATTGGGAGCAGTAATTATATTTTCAAGTTTAACACCAGTAACTAATTCATTTACTAAATCATTTAATGTAGAGATTGCTGAAACATGATTTGGAACTTCTTTTATTTCTTTGGGAGCACTGAAAGTTAAATATTTTTGTAAAAATAATTCTTTTTCTTGTTGCGAAGAGAAATTTGAAGAAGACAATTGATAATTACCCATATTTTTTAAATTTTGTTCCTCTGCAAATACAGAATGAGTATATGTATTAAAAATTACTAAAATAATTGATGATAACAAAATGACGGAAACAAAATTTTTCTGTATTACATCAATAGACGGTAAAAGATTCATGTAATATCACAATAATGGTTACTATATAAGCATATAGATATTTTTGACGATATAATACATTAAAAATTATATTGTTAGCAAATTCTATAGAAATCTATATATTCCTAATTTGAGATTAGAAAAGTAAAATTATTTAATTATAAAACAATTAAATATAATTTTTTTCCAAACTACAAAATTGTGTCAAAATAATTAATTTCATTAGGCAACTGACTAGCAAGAGATTATCCTAAATAATACTTATTTCTTATTACATTATCAATGAATACAATGAAATCAGTAATTGAATCAATATTTCTTACAGTGGTATTTGTTTTTTCTATGATAACTTTACTTCCAGTTTATGGACAAGAAACAATAACAACGAACAGTATAACAGATTTAATAAAAACTACTGCAGAAAAAATAAAAAATGTGGCATCAGACGTTGCAAATAATTCTACTGGCATAATAAGCCCTAGTGAGGCAAAAAATATTCTTAATCAGCTAGGAGAAGCATCTAAGAAAATAGCATTATCTGGAACTGATGTACTATCTAATTTCAGTGGCGAAATTAGAGAAGGTCTAAAGTAGAAAGTAGATATTAGAAAATATAATTAGGCATATGACATCTGATCATTACTAGTATATAAAATAGACAATTAATTTATCATTCAATCTTAATTGATCAGAGCAAAAAAAAAGTATTTATATTAAAAAGATTTTTACATTCATTAATCTGTTATTATATTTAACTTATTTTTTAAAGAAGTAAATTTATTTTTGGGAATTGAACACTCATATTGGCTAAAATACAATTTATTGAGTCTATAATTGAATTGGTTGATTTTAAAGATAGTAATTTTAATAGCTTTAGCAGTGATTATTGGATTACTTAAAAATTACTACCTAATCATTGGTTCTGTAATTATTGTTACATTATTTTTAATCCTAAAGAAGTATAAATATACACTTGTATTAATTATAATCTTTGGAATCTCTATACTAACAAGTACATTAGTTTCAGAAATTACAAAAATACAATTACTACCTTTTGCTCCCGTAGAAGAAAAAGAAGGAATTTATCCGATTTATAGAGATAACCCAGATGGAGAATATTATAGATTTAACAATAAAAATCCTAACGATTTTAGACAAATTGATGAAATAAAACATAAAGAAATATTTTCAGAGAAAAATCCAGATGGAAGCTGGAAAGTGGGTAAGGGAACAACAAGAATTGATATTTCTACAAAACAAGCAGGAATCTTGACCCAGGAGGAAATGATGAAACAAATTGACACATGGAATTTTAGTATATTAGACAAACAAGGTTACTGGCTATATCCAAGCGACTTCAAGAATATAGAATTTACTGTAATATTCAAAATGTTGGAATCAGAAAAAAGAGATCAAGCTATTTCTGTTGTCTCTCGTTCTATTATACATGACAGCAAAGGAGAAGAAGAAATTAAAGAATATCCTAATGCTTATTGTGGTGGTTCAAGCTATCACAATAATATCTCAGCAAATGGTAAATTACAAATGAAAAAAGAACAATATCATGCAGATTATGTAATAGATAAACCTAATGAGAAAATAGATCTAGGCAATCTTTATAATAAAAAAATTGGGTTTAAAGCAATAGTTTACAATTTTGATAACAATTCCAAAATAAAACTTGAAAGTTTTGTCGATACAAAAAATGAAGGAAAAGGACCTTATGTAAAATTACATGAAAAAGTTGATGATGGCAAATGGGGAATTAATTCTGGAAAAGCAAAAATGAATGAATGTGGAGCAATAACTAAAGGAGCAATTATATCATGGGGTTCTCCTAAGATGATTTTAAAGACAAATAACCTTGATTTTGATTTATATGATATAGAAGTAAAAGAAATTATTCCCCCTTGAAAAGAGAGAATACTCTTACAGATGAATTCTCCATTTGATGTCACTGTCCTTATATTATTTAATTTTAATATTTCAATAAATTATACTATCATATTAATACTCCTAAGCAAGAATTACATTTCTTTCTTTGACCAACAAAATTGTGTCAAAATACTTCATTCATTTGATTGAAAGTAATATAACATAAAAAAAAATTGAGGCGCCAAAAAAGTACGTGGCTTAAAACAAGTATATTATATCCATCTTGAATATCAACCATTATAGAACTAATATAAATTGAGTTTGATAATAAATTTTTATACTTTAATTTGAAATAAAAAATTGAGAAGTTAAAAAATTGATGAAATGTTCCTTTTGCAAGCACAATTTACTATATATCAATAAATTAGAAAGTAGGACTGGTCAGCAAATGATACTTTATAAATGCAATGACTGTAAAGTCCAATATAAAGAATATCATTTTTCTCGATTAAATCTATCTTCGAATAAATAATAACTTTTCATTACTCATCTTAAAACATAAAAGATACAAAGAATTTTAGTTAAAAAATATTTTAAAAGAAGCCTATGCTTTATATTTAATAAAACTAGAAAATACGATACTAAAATCTTCTAGTATATGCTGTAAAGTGGTAAAAAAAAGATACAAACTTTACTTACAGTAAACGAATAAATATTAACAGTATAAGTTGATTTGTCAAAAAAAAACTATTTTCTTTTTTTCAAAAAATTGGCTAGCGTTTATGGAGAAGAATTTGAACCAGATAGGCTATATTCTAAAGAGAAAATTCTTATTGGAATCAATTTTTAATAACTTTTTATCAAATTTTGAGGTGCCGAAAATTTGTGATTTTTAATCTTTTTAATCTATATCTTCTAATTAGACCAATTTCTTTAAATTTTTAAATATAATATATAATTTATGAATGCTATATTTAGTCCTAAATTTTAGGAGGAGGAGGATAAAAATGATGCAGAATCCTCTACCAAATAATAGAAATCCTAAATCCAAAAGAGAGACAAATGCTACTGTAGTAAAAACTCTATTTCCAAGGATAAATGTAGAAGATGAATTATGCTCTTCTTCTATTTCTTTTAGTATTATAGGGACTAGACAAACAAATGTGGCATCATAGCAATAAAGGCAATAAAAGCGTCAAATTTACTGATGATTCAATAAAATGTTGCGTATGCTTTATAGAATTTGAAAGTGCTATACACAATACTGCTATAGCAGATGATTCTTCAAATATACGAGAATACTATTCTACTGTTATCAACTCATTATCGGAAATAATTAAACGTTATAACGGTAAAATTGTAAAAAGTCTAGGTGATCGTTTATTGTGTTATTTCTTGAACTTTTCAGATCTTAATAATGAAAAAGCATTTGAAGATGTAATTGAATGTGGATTAGAGATTTTAGAAAAGCGGGAGGATATGAATAAAGAATTATTGAAGAATAATAATTTACCACCAATAGAGAGCTACAAGATTAGTATAGACTATGGTATAATAGACTTAGCCTTAGCTGGGGATAATTATCAACTAGATATATTTGGTTCGGCAGTAAATATATGTTCAAAGATAAATTCTTCTTCTTCTTTAGCTCCTAAAAATGAAATAATTATTGGAAATAATTTTTATAGAATTTTAAAATCTTTTCCTAATATCTTAAACAATTATAATTTTGTAAATAATGGTGAATTAAAGGTAACAGAAAACATTGGGTATCCAACATATACCATAGAAAGAAGAAGTAATACTTTGTTGCAGAATGATGATACTAACAGTACACACTCTATTATGATGGAGAAACAACCAATCATATATGAAGACTTTATAGAAAATAGGAATAACAAAAGAGAAGGTTTCTTTTTCCATAAAAAAAAGAAAAACAAAAGAATAATTATAGTCGATGATGATGAAGATATTCTTTTTACTTATAGAAGATTTCTAAAAGATTATGATTATCATATTACTTGTTTTACAGATCCTACTCTTATACTAAATTATGTAGGAGACCTTTCAAATTTTGATGATTTATTAATAATACTTGACATCCGAATGAAAAATTTGAATGGGCTTCAATTACATCAAAAAATAAAATCTATAGATCCAACAATTAAGATATTGTTTGTTACAGCTTTGGATATATTAGATGAATTATTAAATATATGTCCCGGAATATCAAAAGGACAAATTATGAGAAAACCAGTTGATAAAAAAACATTCACAAATACTGTAAAAAATATGTTAAGTTAAAAAGATATTCTTATTTTTTAAATACTTTTTTTTGAACTACAAAATTGTGTCAAAATCAGTTGACACATCTCCGATCCTGTTATTAGTAGGATTCAATAACATCTTTGAAGGATACCTTGAGGATAAATCACTTTAATACATACGATGTATACTTTATATCTATTATAAGATGATAGATAGCGACAGAAATAGTCGGAGTAGTAAAGATATTGATCGATATTACCCAATAACAATAATAAAAGACTCCAATTTGCAACTCTCTCTTGTACCATCAGTATCATCTCAACATCAATTATCATCATCAATAAAAATAGCAATATGGAAAGATGAAAGATTAGAACATCTAGGTATTTCAAGAGACTTGATTGAAATATTACAGATCAATGGCTTTACAATTGAAAGAATATTAGAATATGGACCTTCACAAATTGCAAAAATAATAGGAATAGATGATATCTTTGCACAAATAATATTTAATAAGACAACAAAACGATTAATTAACGAGTTATAACATTTTCGGCGCCGAAAAAATTTTCCAACATTTGAAGAATTCTATTCATGTATCACTAAGACTGGTTTGCTAGTGCTATCAATTACCTTTCTAACTGTACTTCCAATTACCCGTATTGTTGACGATATTCTGCTACTTGCCATAACTATTAAATCATATATCTGATTCTTCTGAAAACTTTATTATTTCATTTGCGGGTTTACCTGCCAATACTATATATGATAAATGTAGTTCAAGATTATTGAATTTCTTAACTTTATTTTCTAACATTTTTTTTATTGCGCCTTCCATCATATTGCGAAGATCCTCTTTTGATTGTATTAATCCTCCTTCTTCTTCTTTTCTTATAAATGATAAAAGTGTACTTGGAGAAATTACATCTTCCTCAATTATGTTAATAATAATTATTTAAGCCTTAGAGATTTTGGATAGATAAATTGCATGTCTTAAAGCAATATTTGATATTTCTGATCCATCATGGGGAACTAATTTTTTTATAGGTTGGAAAATTAAGATTAACAGAGAAAGAATCAGAAAGTTTTCCCTCAAAAGTATCTCGATTCAATATATAAATATAAATCTCTTATTATTTAAAAGATTCAAATTCAAATTTACAAATATTATTTTAAAATATTAATCATATATTTAATGTACTGAGCATTAATATTGTTATTTGCTAAATAAAGGTAAACTTCATTTCAATTAAATTCAAAAGGAATCAATGTCATAGTAGATTGTATTTTGCTAATTTTTCTAATCCTTTTTTTAATTATATATTCTAATTGTTTTAAAGTATCAAATATTATTTCAACTATGATATCATATGCTCCATAAACAATCCTACACGTTAATACATTATCTAGTGATTTAATACCATTAGCAACAAGACCTTCATATCCTGATTCGCAATTAATTAGAATATATGCCTTAGGCATACAATACTATCTATATAAAGTCAAACTAAAAAAAGTTACGATTCTTTGAAATATAGACAACAAAATGGGATTTCAAATCCCATCCTCAATTGAATTATTGACCATATAAATTTGTAAATAGAGAGAAATTAACTCAAATTTCATTAATAAAGTATTATATTATGTTACCGAACCCTGTTATAATGAGAATTTTCAGCTTAATTGATAGAATTTTTCTGTTAAAAGTTATATATGTAAGTTGTAAAAGAAGATATCAGAGCATAAAAAAGATTCAGATTGGGTCCAAAATATCATATTTGATCCAAACGTGTCCTTCAATATAAACAATAAAACTTACAAAGGTTATCCTAGAATAGTTGATAAAAGCAAAGAA
>DASVEV010000169.1:0-19611 GCA_036380415.1 Nitrososphaeraceae archaeon | reverse complement strand
AGAACATTCAATGCTAAAGTAATAGGAACAGATAAACTTACTGATCTCGCAGTTTTAAAAATTGAACATGATTCTAATAATTCCAGTAATAGCAATAATAATACGAACAATTCTGACAATAAAGCAATAGACTTAATTCCTTCTGCGGAATTAGGAGATTCTGATAATTTAAAAGTTGGTCAAATAGTTATAGCAGTAGGTAATCCTTTTGGTTTGACAGGAGGACCTACAGTTACAACTGGAATTATTAGTTCTTTAAATAGGAACATTGAATTTGAAGATGGAGTATTAGAATTGGTTCAAACTGACGCAGCTATAAATCCTGGAAATTCCGGTGGTCCTTTAGTGAATACCAATGGAGAGGTAATTGCAATCAATACCGCCAAAATACCTTATGCCCATGGAATAGGATTTGCTGTTCCAGTTAATACAGCAAAAACAATATTACAACAGCTTATAAAAAACGGGAAAGTTAATCGCCCATGGTTAGGTATTACTACTCTCAAGATAACTAGTAGAATAGCAAGATATTATCGATTACCAACTAATGAAGGAGCATTAGTTGTAAAAGTAGAAGAATATAGTCCAGCATCTGATTCAGGAATAAGACCGGGAGATATTATTGAGGAAATTGATGAAAAGAGGATAGAAGATATAACAGAGCTTTCATCTCGAATCAAAAATAAGAATGTAAATGAGCAAACTGTATTATCTGTAAATAGATATGGAAGACGATTTACTATTTCAGTGACATTAGAGAATCAACCATAATCATTTTTTGATTTCTATATAATTAAATATATTATAAGCAATTCTTTGCTTAACAAATAGTAAGTTACTGTATTCTGTGCTACTTACCACTTTATATATACTTACATTAATATAGTTAGTGTGATATGTAAATTAAAAATACAAGCTAATAAAAGATGTGAAAAATTAAATACTATGGATAATGACAATAAATCTATATTATTAGAATCATTAAATAAACAGAAAGTTTATGAAGATGACTTTATATCTATTAATGATCTTCGACAGAGTGACATAGATATTCTAGAAATTTTATTTGATAATGGAGATGAAAACACAATAGCCACATTTACATTTAATGGATTAAAGGTTAGATCGAATTTACATCAAGAAATTTTATCAAGATCTCTGAAGCGATTAAAAGAATTGGGATTAGTTGATAAAAACAAATCAGGATATAATTTAAATAAAAAAGGGATATTAATTTTTTCAAAGTTAAAGAGATTATTAGATGAAAAAAGAAATAATCAAACAAAATATACTCAAATTATTCAATTATCTGTTCCTTTTCAAATCCCTAATCAACAAATAGTTCAGAATCTGTCAGGCAAATATTTTGGTAGTTTAAGATGGATCGGGATGATTCAAAATATCAGAGGATATCAATTAAAATGGCAAGATATAGAAGATTTTATGGAAATAGTAGTCCATTTATCTAACAATAATATCATAATAGAAACAAATGAGGACAATCGATTGAATATATCCAAAGCTTTTAGTTATTCTACAAGAATTATAGAATCAATTGGTAATATAGGAATGAAAAATAATAATTTATTCATATATCCTATAAATAATAAGGATTTTAATAAAATAACTAATTGACATCAAATAAGTTAATTATTGGAAATATTTTAAGTGACTCCATGTATTTTTTTTAATAAATATAATATAATTACTATATAATGGTATCATTATTGAATCATATAGAAGAAATTTGGAATATATTAGAAATATGATCAATGATAAACAAACAAGGTTTAACCAATTTTTAATTCAATAGAAGGTAAAAATCCAAAAACCTTATCAATAAGACTAAAAGATCGAGAAAATGGGATGGATACAGAGAAAAGTCTTTCCAAATGAAACACCTATCCGAATTGAATACTATCCTACCAAGAAAGGAATAGCTTTGCAACAACCAATTATAGATATGATGGCAGCATATTCGATGCAATATTGTAGTAAAGAGATTTTCAAAGATGGTAACCAAGAGAATGCAAAGTATTCAACGATAGAGAAATTTCAAGGTATTGAAGTGACTATGACTTGAAAAATAAAAGTGAGTCAATATGTATAATAACTTACAATATCAATTGATGTTTATATATGATGAAAATGTGAATTCTATAGATTATGCTTTAAAAGAACTAGATAAAGATACATCAAATATTTTCATTTACACAGACATAAAAAAATTCAATAAACCAATTACAATTATCCAAGGTTTAAAGGATAAAGATTTTATAAGAATTATCTTACGAGAATTAAAAAAAAATATTGGTACTGGAGGAACATATAAAAATGGAATAATTATTTTACAAGGCAATCATCAAGAATATGTAAAAAAATACCTTATGGCTAAAGATATTATGAAAGAGTAAACTCATAAACTGAAATAGTTTAAATTTTTAATACTTGAGATTATTAAATTAAAAAATACCAGTTGATTTGTTTTATTTTGTGACTTTATATGCATTTGTAAGTCTATATCCATCTTAATAAAATAATATATATTATGACAAAAGAATTAGAAAAAGTTATTCCATTGAATGCAACGCAATGGAGCGAAAAAGTTTTAAATTCGGATATTCCAGTCTTAGTTGACTTTTGGGCTGAATGGTGTGGCCCTTGTAGAATGGTAGGTCCAATTGTTGAGCAATTAGCTCAATCTCTAGAAGGAAAAGTAAAAGTGTCCAAACTCAATGTTGATCAAAATCAAGAAATTGCAATGAAATACAATATTCAATCTATACCTTCATTAGTATTATTTAAAAATGGCAATGAAGTAGCCAGAATTGTTGGACTTTCTCCAAAAGAAAAATATGAGAAATTTGTAAATAATGCCTTGAACGTATAATCAATACTGCAAGTATTATTCCCATACTAACTAAAACCATAATCAAGCCAGAGGGTAAACTAAAGAAATTAGTTAAATCTATTCCATTCATTCCATAAAAACCAGTAATAAACGTTAAAGGCAAAAGTATAACAGAAAATATGGTTAATGTTTTTATGGTATCATTCATTTGCAATGATACATAAGCAATGTAAAGTTCTCTTATAGAGTTAATTGTATCCTTATGAGATTCCATCAAATCTAATAATTCATTTACGATATCATAGATAATTTTTAAATATTTTATGTGTTTTAGATTTTTTTATTTCTGATTCTTGTTGTGAATAAAGTAAAAAATTAAAAATTTCTTCGAGAGTAGGATTTTCTAAATCCAACCATATTTGGTATCATTTTCTAAGTCTATTTTAGAAATTTGTTTCTGTTGTTTGACTTCAGATTTGTCATAAGTGATAATATAATACATTAGGCATATTTGTTTTATTAATCTAATATCTTTAAGTATAAAGATAAAATTCAATAAAGAAAATTAATTAAAGAAATACCTATAAAAAAGTAAAAAAGTAAAACCCTATTGATATATCAATAATTAGTGAATTATTCTATTGTTAAACTCCCTGTCATGTATGGATGTACCATGCAATAATATGGATATGTTCCTGCATCAATAGTTGATGTATCCATATCAGCTGAATCACCACCATTTATTATACTCGTATCAAAAAGCTTGCCAGAATTTGGGTCTGATCCACTTTCACCATTTGTAACAGTATGAGGCATAGTATCTACATTGTCAACAAGTATTGTCTCACCTTTTTTGACTGTTAGTTCATCTGGGTCATAGTCTGGATTACCCTGTATTGATGAACCTTCAAGGATTGTCAATGTAAGACCTGCTGCTGCCGTTGTTGTTGTTTGTGATGGTTCTTCTTTAGTTGATTTCGATGTAACATTTCCTGAGGATTCGGATATCGTAGTGTTTGTTGATGACTGTGTTGTCATTTTTGATTGGCTATTTTGTGAAGTGGAAGTTGGGGTTGTATTTGACTCCACTACTTTACGAAGAGAAGGAGGAACTTCGCTGGTATCACTACTATCTTCATCTTCTAAAGAAGGTAGATTATATTTTTCACGAAGTGTTTCTTGCTGATGTGATAAAACTTGACTAGAAAATGAAGGTCCTATATATCCGAAGGAAGCCCATAATATATAAATCATAACAAGTGACATAGCCATAATTCCTAGAGGAATTCCGTAATCTTTTATTTTTTTTAATTTATCAGGTGATTTCTCTGGTAATCCCTTTTCATTATTGCTCACTCGTTAAATTAAAACAAAAGGCCATATTAAGATTGTTTGTCTAATCAATAAAATAAAATGAGAATAAATTAGGAGAACTAAATCATCAAAAATAATTCTATTTTTTTTGCATTATCTGATCCAGTGGAAATGAACCTTTTCATTTCTAGCTACAATATAACTTGATAAAAGCCATCACTAACTCCAAATCTAGTATCGTTTATAATTTTCATCTATATGTTGTAAATGTATTACTAAAGTATCTCCATAATGCATTCTATAAAATATGTATGTAATTGTAGTATTATACTTGTATTAACATATGTGATTTTTTGAGTTGCAAAACAGCTACCTAAGATTTTAACGAATATAGACTCGAACATTTTTCTATTGTTACTAAGTTTTTAGAAGGCTATAGAGGTGGTTTCTGGTTAAAAATGCAAAGATGTTCACGAAACTAATTCCTTATCCACGCAAATTAAAGTTAATTTAAAGTAAATGATTCCTATTAGTAATAAATAAAAATAAAAAATAGAGTACCAATTTTATATAACTAATTGTATAGTATTACAATATTATTTATAATATTATTTATAATAGTAGAGTAACTGAAAACCGATATATATGATGGGTTATAAGTTATAATTAGACAGAAATATGTATTTAGAGGTTGTAATATAAATGAAAAATAGAAGCAGAACTGAAATAGTAGGTAATATACTGGACTCAGCTAATGGCGGAGCGACCAAGACGAAAATTATGTATAAAGCTTTTCTAAGTTATGGACAATTAAAAGAATATCTTTCTATATTAATCGAAAACAACCTAATAGAATTTCTAGATGGCACACAAACTTTCAAGACTACAGAAAAAGGATTAAACTATCTCAAAAAGCATAACGAAATGGAAGAATTATTACAAACTACATTTAAAGAATAATAACCATCAGTATTCAGAATCAACTCACTAACCAATTTGGGATCTAACTGAATAGTTTTTTGTTTTTTGCCATTATATTTGCAATTAATATATAGAATATCCATGCTAAGACAGTTGTAATAATTGAGATAAGTGACGGATCAATTGACGTTGATTCAAAAATTAAAAAAGTAGAAAAGAATTTAGTAGTAGGATAAGAAATCTCTGCAAATCCAATTATAGTTATTAGTTTCTATAAATCTTGCTTAATTTTTTGCTTATTTTTACGTCCATCTAAATTGATATATTTAGATTATAATTTAAGAAATATAATAAATGAAATATTATAAATCAAAAAATCGGGCAAAAGAGAAATATTTGAGATAAGTAAATAGTCTGTGAAGTATATTATTGATGCATAATTTATAATAAATACGTCTGCAATGCTGTTATTATTGCAGCAATAATGATACTTTGTTAAAAGAGATGATGTCTCTGTATTTAGAATACTGCTGTTTGATGGAATTAAATTGCATTAGAAGCATTAGATTATTAGTATAATTAATTTACAATTTCAAACGACTCTATCATTTTTTGTATAGTTGGCCAAGTTAAAGGATACAGATGTTCACTCGCTGTATTTACAAGTAAATATAATTTATTATCTTTGATAGTCCATATCTGTGCAGCTTTGAATTTTCCATTTGCATCAGATGCACTGAAGGTAAAGTTATACCCAGGATTATCACCGAGATTGACATTTCCCAACTTTAAAAGATTAAAATCAGGATATATTATTCTATGTTGGTTAATCCCACCACTTGCAAAATCTACTAATGTTCCAGCAGTTTTATTTGCCACTATAACCATTAACACAGGGTCGTTATTAGGAGGAGAACTAAAAGTTACAACATTTATTTGTTTATAAGGGTCTATGCCAATAGTAGAACCTGGTTCAGTCTTTAGCCAATTAGAAGGATATTCTATTTTTATCCCATATTTCGAGTTTTCATATGTTTCAAAGTTCTCTATATTACTGATATTAGATTTATCAGTGTTAATAACATTGAAATTTTCTCTCTGTCCCTCTACATTAAGCCCAATAATTGAGGATAATGTAATACATACTGTAAATATTACCAGTAATGAAACAATGATAAAATTATTGTTCACATCTTTTTTTATAAACTACATTATTTATTGTTAATGATTGAAAATTTTTATATATGATATGATTTAATTAGAGTAAAAGATTAAATTTTTTTATGGGGAATGCTCTTCTATACTATATTTGTAATATTAAGTTAATCTCTTATACTAATTTTTGTAGGAGATAAATTAGAAATTATCTGTTATCAGTTAACTTTTATAATAATAATCGAAGTTCATTGTTATTTTGTTTAATAACATATTAAAAGTAAGGCTTGATGCCTCGTAACATTTTATGTTTCGTATATGAATTACAAATAGTGTTAAAAAATAGTAGTTGAATACGCTCTTAGCAAATTTATTATCAAACTGATAGTTAGCTTTAATTTACATCTTGGATAAATTTTATAGTTATGATATGATAATTAATAATTTAATTTAAATATTAATTACATTTACAAAATAGTAATATCTATAAATTAATATTGTATTGAACTTAAATAGTTGATTACCTTAGATATTTTAAATGAAATAAAAAGCAAGTTGTTGATAAGTGAGTCAATAAATCGCTTGATCTAATTTTGATGTAAAAAATAAAAATATTAATCCAGATATCATTTATAGTAATATTAGAATAGTTGTAGAACCACAGTAGTACTTTTTTGATAGACTTTGGAATGGAGCAATTCTCGCAAAATAAAAGATAATAGAGCTAGAAGAGGTATAATGAATTATGAAATCAAAATATTAATTTAGAAATAAATGAAGTCCAAAAAGAACAAGTAGCCTAAGAAACTAGAATAAGGGTAAGAAAAAAATTTACCAATAAAAATCCAAAAACAATACAGGCTAGATTTATTGAATAAAGATCAAACATTAATTTCAATACTAATGGTTGATAGAAATACCCTTTAGTTGAAGATTTAAAGGCTTGATGTTAAAGATACCATTTATTAAGCAATAGGATTAGAAAATTATTCTAATAGCAAATCAACTGTATTGTCGTATGTTTCAATGTTTGAAACGCTATAGTTGCATACAAAATTATTTTATTTTATTTATTATAGATTCAAGATCAGTAGAATGAGAACTAGTTCCTGTTACGTTTATTATTTTATTAATTTCATTATCAAACCAATTTTCTACTACTAGAGGATCATTTATTATTTTTGATTTCATTTCAAGTAATTCTTTAATTCTGTTATTTTTGATTTCTTCTACCCTAGAAAATGAGAGAGCAAGTGCGGCCTGAATAAATTTTGAGGTCAAATTCATCATTCATATCCACTTCTAGATTATTCCAAACAGAAATCTTAACAACAGTATTAAAATTATTATTCCTGCAACGATTGATATTAATGTCCAAATCATATAATTTATTGGACATTAAATCATTTAACTATTGTCGTATACTTTTATATTATTTTTGATCATAATATATTTTCTTACTCTTACTTTGTTATACGTCCTTGAATCAAAATTTATATATAAATAACAATTGTTTTTTAAATTATAAATTAACAAAATAAAATTAACAAAATACACTTTAATTATCTAATAGAAATTAAGTAAAAAGCTTTTATACAATCTACTTTGTAAATCTTTCAACTATTAGCAATAAAAGGTGCAATTTTCAGGAAGTATATTAAATTCTTACCAGAAAACAAATTCAAATTAAATTATATGGTGTCCAAGATGAATCTAATGAATCCCCCTGCAATTCAATGCTGGCCACAAGGTGAAACAAAAGGGTCAAGATATTGGTTTCTATCTATTGTTCATCCTGTATTATTTCAAATAATTTATTTTAACTGAAGGACAATGTTATAAGTGATGATCACATATATTGTAAAGTGTTCCAGATTTTTTTATATCTTTTATTTGGGTTCATAAATATAAATATAAATATAAATTTAAATTTAAAAAAAGACAAATGAGGAAATTTGTACTAATTTATTCAAAAGATTGTTAATTATATTGTTGATACCAGCAGCTTATACAAAAGATATATAGTCACTAATTTGTATAAGCATACCGGTGAATTGTTTGACAGTCATTCCAACAAAAAGGCGAGATCATTCTTCATATGCTTAGAAATCTCATAATCGATGAGAATTTTAAAAATGTATCAAAGATACAACTGAGAACTTTTAAAAGATTGTAAAAAGTTTCTGGAATAGACCTATAGTGATTTTTTAATGGTTATATACATCCATTTATTGATATAATATATCTAATCTAACGGTAATGCCAATTTTATAAAATTGAAACGAAATAGAACTATTTAATAATAAATTAAACAATACTATAGTACTAATGGAGTTTCTTTAAAATATCAAATAATAATAATAATTATTACATATTATTGGTAGATGATGAAAAAGATGTTCTTGATTTATTTAGTGATTATTTAAAATCAAATGGTTATAACATCATTTCGTTTGATAATCCAGTTAAAGCATTAGAATATTTTTATAAAAATACAAACAATTGTTCTGTGGTTATTACAGATTATAGAATGCCGCAAATGTCAGGATTAGATTTTTTAAAAAAAATAAGAGAAAAAGATACTGATCACAAAATAAAAACAATAATTGTTAGTGCATACACAAAAACTGATATTCCATATGAAATATCCTATATTATGAAAATTGACAAAATATTAGAAAAGCCTGTATTTCTTGATGAATTAAAAACAGAAATACAAAAATTGATAGTGAGTTACTGATTTACATTTTACTATTTATCTATTATATTATTCTATTCTAATTACAATGTATTTTAAAAGGCATGCATTCTAATAATATATTCTATCCCATATGGAACTGAACTTTAAAGGTAAAAGTGAATATAGGTTGAAATGGTTTATGTAAGATGTATTTGATTATTATTTATCTATCTATAAAAAAAGTAAATCATCGTAATATTTTATACTAATACAATAACACTAAGATTAATATTTAAAAAATTTTAGAAATTTCTATATTGAATAGTTCTCTTTCTAATAATAGAAATAATATGCCCTTTGGCTTTAGCAGTAGCAGCAAAGAGGATAAAGATAAAGAATATTCTCACCATATTAAAAAGTCCATTACAGATAAACACGATGTAAAAGAAGTTAACAAAATAAATGAGATGTTAAATCCAGACGAAAAAGTATTACTTGTGGCAAAACAGTCAAAAATAAAGCCTGGAGGCTCTTTTTTTACACCAAATACCATCTATGCAACAGACAGAAGAATCATAATCAGAGATCCATATATGCTTGGGATAAAAGCAAATGTAGTGGATATTCCTTACGATATAATTACAAGTTTAAAGCTTGAAAAGGGATTGCTATCATCTACAATAAGATTTAAAGCTCCTGGATTAATGAGCTCAACCAAATTAGGAATGATGGATAGCATAATTGAAGGTGAAGATGATCAAACAGGTATAATCGAAGCTATTCCAAAAGATAAGGCAGAAGATTTATTAGAAATAATTCGTTCAGGAAGCCAGGATGGCCGTAAGTCAGCACCTTCAAAAAAACATATACACTCCAAGTTTCTTGAACCAAAGGATCATACAATATCGTCTAATCCTTCAGTATCAATTGCAGATGAATTACAGAAAATTGCAAAACTGAAAGAAGAAGGAATACTAACTGAAATAGAGTTTAATCAAATGAAACAAGATTTAATTAGAAATATTAAAAAGGTAGGGTAATTTCTTAACCTCTAATTTTAACTCTTCAATATATATATTTTTTAGAAATGCAGTTAGGACCGGAGTTTTGCAGATATTAAAATTAAGTATTCTTTGGTTAAATTATATAATACTATTAATTTTTTTACAATTATCTTTTTCCTTACACAATTGCTCCAGTCAATCATATTTTGAAATTCCATTCTATAGGCATATACACATTTACAATAACCAAATAAATTATAAAAGACAATAATATTATGCAAAAAAAAGGGTACTTGTTTTAAATGGAAGAACAACAATCAAAACGAATACTCAACAAAATCAAATAAAAATATACTGAAAGTAAATTTTTTTGAACATAGAAATATCAATCATTACTCTACATGTTACAATTACTGAAATATTTAACTTTGTGTTACAAAAAATTCTATTATGAAAATATTATGACTTTGTTTCTAATGGAGATGGTTGTTCCTCTTCAACCAATTTTTGCCTAAGCCTTTTTTTTAATGAACAAAAATCATTATTATAGATGAGATTCATTTTTAGTATTACTAAATCTACTATTATAAAACTGTTTCGTAATTAGATTTTTGGGTAACTGAACAAATAATACATTTGATACTTCCAGAATATTCCAATTACTAGTTAAGTTATATTATACAAATATAAATTTTGAATAAATCTCCTCATTTAAGTAATTGTGTTCACTATATTTTTTAACTCTTGGTTGCAAAAAAGACATAATTCTTAAACGATTAATATAGTAGAATATAAGTTATCATTTAGTTAATTCTATATTTATTCGAATTACAAAATTTATAGTTAAAATTTATAGGAGAATAAAAATAAGATAATTATTAAATGTGATATATGATGTCTACGGATTCACCAATGGATGAAATTTCAAATGCTAAAACGAAAGTTAAAGATCTGGAAAATGAAATAAAAAATATTGATAAAGGACTAGAGTTAATTAAAGACACTTCAGGTTATAAATCTAATACTGACCTGGTTAAAGTCTACGATAATGCAATAACTAACTATAAAAATTTAGTAATGGCATATAAAATATATATTGAAACCTTTGAAAAGAACATGTAAAATAAACTTCATTCCTAAACAGTAAAAAATATTATTTACATACAAAAATATAATTCAGTTGATAATTTCTGTTGGTCGATATACTAAGATAGATGTATTAGTTGCAATCAATTTATTTATTATTCTGATTTTTGATCATATCTTTTATACAATGATGATTTTATTATAATAATAACTTTGGTCTATCATTATTATTTTAAGTAAGATTAATTAGAATAATAATTAAAAATGATTTTATGACCAAAACTTTATAACAATAATATTCTTAATTAATTTAATTTTTAGTAAGGAAAAGTTTCACCAACCAACTAATTTTTTTGTAATTGTTATAATTAATTTATAGTCTTTTTCCAATTCTATCACCACAAGTTTTGCATCACGACTGAAACATAGATTCATGAGATGAATTACGCCAATTACCATAACTATTGTTATGATTCTTTTAATTAATTCAGATTGTTAAAATTAACCACAATAATTTAAAATTCTAAATATATTACTTTAAAATCTTCACTAAAATCAAGATCTCCACCATCATCATCTCAATTTCATTTTTCGTCATAATCCCTAGGAATCGGTAGAACTTAAAGAATTTAAAATAAAAGGAAGAATAGTAGAACTTTCTTTGACAATGTTGAATAAAAAATAGTTATGGTTCTGTCTGGTGTTCTTTGGACTAAAAAACCAGGACGAGAGATCATGTATATAGATTCTCAATGAATGAACCTTTCATTATAAAAATGGTGGCTTTAATGGCCATTTCTCAGATATTACAAATACAAATTTTGCAGTTACGGATTAAATGACTTCAGATCATTAGAATAAAAAGGGTAAAGATATTATTATATAAATTATTCCATATTTGATATCTGTTTTACTATTTATACAAATGAGGAATGTCTAAAATTTCATATTCGACATTAAATTTTTATCGAATATATTATCCTATTGGCTAGTTAAATTCAGCAATATATCACCAACATAATACAGATTCTAAGAAAGTTATAAAATAGATATATCTAGATTCCAATAAATAAATCGCATAGATTCAGTTTTATCTTTCGGGTACTTGATAAATGGACATGCAAAGATGAGGGAATCACAATTATTTGGTAAGATAATCACTTACTACTACTCCAAGACGTAGCAAGATGTTATGCCCGTAACAAGAATTTATGAGTTAATCTCTTTTGCTTTAGACGCCCTCTTAGGTAAAGATACAACATCCAAAAATCCCAAAGTATATCTTTGATTGCTACCAACTACACGAAACTTGTATTGTTTCTTATATATATCATGATAAAATTCTGAATAACTTTTAGCAGCATCATATGTTGTAAATTTAGTTCTTATTCCTTCTATAACGACGTTATTTCCATCGATATCTGTAATATCTATTGAATAAAACTCTGGTAATTTCTTTAGATGTTTTATTGTAATGTATGCAAGTATAAGTAGAAATAAAACCACACTAATCAAGACTATCATATTCCCAAATACTTTACTAAAATTCAAAATATGATCTATTATATTGTGTTCCAACCATGTATAGAGTATATTAAAAACTCTAGCAATTATAAATATATCTAAAAACATATACGTTGATGCTCCCAAATTTGAATATTATTCATATTCAATAACATATGCACAAACAAGAATAAAAGAGTATGTTTATGTTTAATTATTATTTATTACTATACAATAAAATTTACATCATGATTCCATTTTTTTCTCTTCGTGAAAGCAATATTAAGGGGAAAAATAATATAGATGACCAAATAAGATAATACAAAGGGTCTAATATTCTACTAAAGAGTCGGGTTTAAATAAAAAATTAAATGAATGCTCTCAAGGCAGCTTAAAATTAGAATAAATAAAATAATTATGCATTTAAATAAAGGGAATTTTTTTATTAACACTGACGTGAAAATAAGTAGATGTCTTGGTAGCATATAATTAAAATCTGATATTTACATTCAATCTAAATTCATTTGATAATACCGTATCTTGCTCATCTAAATCGCTATATATCAATATAAGTTAGTTATTTATTTAGGACTATAGTATTATATTGAAACAGTTGGTTATTCTCCTGTGTACGCTAGCTCATTATAAAAATCCTTTTTAATACGGAGGATGAGAAATTAGGTATCATTCAATATATACCAGGATTAAGAAAACATGGATACTATTTGCGGAGCCGTTAAATTGAATCGGTTAAATTATAATACTGAATGCATTTAATTTGATTTTATTAAATAAAGTTTAATTGTTTATTTTTAACAATTCTTGCTCGCATATATTTTTAACAAATTTTCTATGACAAATTTCTTCGTCTTTTTCATAACATAATAGGGTAATATTTTTTCCTTTCATATTTTTATTTACGATCTCTTTACAGATGTCAATAGCGTTAGATTTTTCAATTTCCTCAAGGAATAATCTTTCAAATGTTTGAAAATCGATTTTATTATTCTTATATTTTTTTAATAAATCTCTTGAGGGAGATAATTCTTTATCCCATCTATCGAAATGTTCTTTTTTTATTCCTCTAGGCCAATATCTAGTTATTAATATTCTCTCTCCATCTGAAATATCTTTGGGATAATAAAGACACTTAGTTTTAATCATAAATAGATCATTTCTCTAAACCCTACTATATAAATAAAAATCTATGTTATAAAAATAATGATCCAATGAATTAAACAAATATTTTAAAACAAATATTTTAGTAATATGTTATAACATCTACAACAAAATAGGCTAACGTCATTATTTAAAATTCTTGACAAGAATTTTATCAAAAGATTAAAATAAATATGAAATTTTTAACATAAAAGATAATTGAAATACTTGTTAATTTTAAAATATTGTTTATCTACTTTGTAATAATTTATTATTCATTCAAGATTAATCATTAATCATATAAACAGATGCAGTTAATTTTTTGTTATAAACAAAAAAAAATTTAAAATGTTTATGCTGGTTCTTTAGAATCATCTTCACCTGTATTTTGTGCAGCTTCCTCTCGTAAATTTTCTGCGGGACCTGTAGTTGAAGGATCTGATTCTGCAGAGCCTACCTTTTTCTGATTTTTTTGTGCTGATTCTAATTCCTCGCTACTATTTTGATTACTATTTTCCTCTGAAGAACTCATAATTATTTATGTACAACAAAGGTTAAAGATGTTGCATATTACTATATTTTTTACATACTTTAATTCAAGGACAAAATCGGAATCCCCAAAAACAAAATTTGTTGAAGTCGCAAAAATTCCTAAATTTTAAAATTCCAAAAATATAGTGGTTTTCATAGGAGAAAGACTCCGAATTGGGATTTGTACGATTTATTTTCTAATAACTTTCAAATGACTGATATTATATATCAACCAATAATTGAGTAGTGTAGTTTGATTCTAAAAAATAGGATTAGCACAAGGTATTTGATAATTTATTATAACTTCTGATCCGTTAAAATCTTTTAAAAAATTATTATTTTTATCATCAAAAAACCTTAAAGTATAGATATCAGGTTTTACTACCTCAGCAATTATATATTCTTCAAAACCACCAAATTCATCAGTTTCAAAATAACCATATGAATCTATATTTCCTTTAGAATCAATAAATTCCCAATGAACATTCCCGTTAGGACTAAAACTAGTAACTGTAAAAAAGATTTTATGATCACTTAAGGCTCCGCAATTTGGAAATATTTTAACAGTTGGAGATTCTGCAAAAATAGGAACGATTTCAGCTTTTATACTATATATAAAAAAAGATATCGTTAAAAAAACTAATGATAATAATACAATATAGTTTATCATTAAATAATATGTTATAATTAGTATTAAAGAGGTTACATACATTATAGTATTATTTTTTTATCTAGGTTTTCACTATAATTTTATATATATTCTTGTTAACGATTTTATAATAGGATACAGACTATAACAACTTAATTGTTCAACATTCTTTTAAAGCATTGAGACTATAAATCGAATATAAATAAAATTTATGATCTTTTGATTTTATATAGATGTGACTTATAATGAACAATGCCACTAATTTACAGTCTAAAATGCTAAAACTAATTTGCTAGTCCGTATAAAAAATATATTAAAGAATAATAAATGGAGAAAAATTAGACTATTTGGTCATTAGTTTAGAATTAATCATCATAGTAATGAAATAGTAGCTCTCCAAAATATCAATTGAGAATATATTCTTACACATTGTTTCTTTCCTACACCTCATCCTTTAATTAAGTTCTTTCACTAAATCTGAGATGTCATTATATTATAGAATAAATAACTGAAAATATAACAAATCTGAAACCATATTTGATGAAAATATAATTAAAATGATTAAAAATGATTTACATGGAGATTATTTCTTTGGTCCTTTTACTTCAAAAATCTCCTGAAATAGAGAGTTGGCAAATATATGCTATCAGCTAAATATTATCAGGGAAATATTAAAAAATGAAATGATTAGAGAAGAAAGAACCTTTGAAAACTCTAAAAAATTAAGATGTTTCTATATTTATGGAGACTTTACAGTAAAACAATCTACTTGCAACTGTCTATTATAGAACATCCGTAGGGTTGTATAATAGGGAATGTAACATATGTTGCAGTAATACAATAAGTATCAAAAATAAATATAATTTTATTAATTAGTTGCATTATGAGAACGTTCAAAATACGATTCAGTAGTTGGGTTATAGAATTCATGAGCTGAGATTACTATAGAGTGAGGACCTTCTAGTTTTATTGGATCATCACCGACGTATTTTAAAATAAGATCTGTTATCGGGTCTCCAAATCCAAATTGTCCATGATATACACACATCTTGCCCGGCTTCGATATTTGTTCCAAATATCCTAGAGGCAAAACAAACAAGTCAGGAGCGCGTCCGACAAGAATGTCGAAAATTGGATCATGAGGATTATCGGGATTACATGGTAAATTAACCGCTATATGGCCTTTAGATCCAAAGGGTGTGGAATCATAGAGTAAAATAAATTCGCCTTGAGTCAAATTTATTCCATTGAGCAAAATATTTGTAGATGTTGTACTTATATCACCCTGATGAACATAATCTAGACTTTTTGATATTAAATCCTGTAGTTGTGTTTGATCAGTAGGCAATTGTTGGGAAAGTGCTGAAAAATCTTCATCATTTGAAGATATTACTCCTAATATTAATGTCATAGTAATTGAAATTGAAATTATTGAATACGCATTCTTTTTGATAAGCAATATTTAGATAAAACCATTAGTATATTTAATCTTATTTTTAATATAAGTTATGTTAGATAGTCGTTCAAGACTACATTCTATAGCCCTAGACTTTAAATAAATTAAGGCTGAATTGAGGCTGCATAATCATAGTATAAGGATACTAATTTTTTACCATCAATTGTATTGCTAGTTTTGTATCTAATTTCTTTTTTTGTATTTGGTTTCTAATTATTAAAGCAGCAACCATTGCAGCTCGCCTAACACATACTCGCAATTGCCTATCATCATTAAATAATACTAGACCAGTTACACATATATCAGTTTTGTTTTACATTTGTTAACAGGAATAACAGTAAGAAACATATTTGGACAAATATCTTTATTTGGGAATTTGGGAAAGGTTTTTACCCTTATGAATTTGATTAATGAATAATTCTAATAATGATTAATTTAACCTTCTAAATTTCTCCTTCATTTCTTTTATTAAAGGAAGAATTTTTTCTATAATTATTTTATCAAAATGTTTTTCCTTAAATTCTATTGTTAAAATTAAATAATAATTTTCACTTATCGGAATTATAAATCTACTAAAGTTTTCATATCTACCAAACGCGTAGGTTAATTTTCCTATTTTTGGTTCAAATTTAGTTCTTGATTTATGTCGAGTTATTGTATTGACTGCTGATTCTTGATTTTCTTCATTATTAAGAAGTAATTTTAACCCTTCACGATGCTTTTCATTTATAATAATACCATTTTGATCGGTAATACCAACCCATCGTATGTACTTTTCCGAATTTAATACATTTTCAGTGAAATCGGAAAGAATTTCATTATCATGCGACATATTTATAAAAAAAAGTATTATATCTAATAAAAAATTTCCTCTGACTTTATTATTATATTATAATTACTCGATGAAGTTAGTTCTATTGATCAAAAGGTATGTTGTTTTTTATAAAACTATAACTAACAATTTAAAATGAAGATTTTAAAAATAATTGACATTAATTTAAAAAATTATGATGATAGAGTATTAAGAAGATTCTTTTTTGAGTTTTCTATGGTTTGTATTATACTATTCTTAGCATTCTCTATGGTTTTCAATATTTCATTTTCTACGTTCTTATTAATTTGTAATAAATCCGTTTTTGCCTTTTCGACAGCAGAATTAATATCAGGATTTACAGTCTTAAACATACTTGAATTTGTTTCAATGAAAATTCGTTGTTGATTGCATATTCCTTCTAAATTAAATTTAAATTGGTTTGTTGCTGCCTCAAGCATGAGTTTTTGTTGGTTTGCGGCTACCTCAATCATTGCTCTTATTTTGGAGTTTACATCGAATGACATATTATATATATATTATAAAAATAATAGTTAACTAATATTTAAATTAGTATATTCGATGTGGATTAATGACTATAAATAAAAAATTCGTTAATATAGTCTATTTCTAATACAAAATTATATTGATATGGTAAGATATAGAAATTACTCTAGATCAGGTAATGGCCTACTAATATTATTAGCTTATGCCATAATTACATTTGTTATTCAATTTGTCATTCTACTAATGCGATTGCTAGCTTATGCCATAATTACATTTGTTATTCCATTTCTTATTAATATGATAAAAAAGAAACTAGGCGATCAACAACGTCTTTTATGTAATAAATGTCATGGAAAATTAGAAGTAATTGATAAAGGTAATTTTTATTGCAAAAATTGCAAAATAATTAAAATGGATCGCCATTAATTATGCGCATTTTGGATAAAAAAGTGCTATTGATATCTATACATCAGAATAACTAGGATTATTGATTGACTTTCTCCTTGTAATTTTCATTAGGAAATTCTAGTTTAATTCGTCCATTATCTTGTAATTTACCTTCTTCATATTCTATTGTTTTGCCTAGTTCATTTTGTTACACCAAAATGAACCCAATTAAGATATGCATAGATTAAAGAATAGATCAAGACGTGGGAACAGTTTGATATTGACTAAAATAGGTAGTAAAGTGATTTTTCGTCTCATTCCATTTTCATCTTCTTTATTTCTCATGCCGATTCTGTCTAAGATTTTTGCGAAAATTGCTCCTAAATTAGTATATAATATATCTGGTTTTGATTTATCAGTGTGATTTATAGAAAAAATATAATTTTCTATTTTCTAATAATATTATCTTTTCAAATAGGGGGTTTAAAAAAATTATATCTTAAAAAATGGAGGTAAAAAACTGATAATATTTTAAAAATACATCCTTAGTAAATTGTCATACTTTCCATCAAAGAACTTCTTTAATACTTTCCAGAATTTTATTTAAGTCCTGTTTTTTTTCCATAATATTAATCCATGGATTTTTTATTTTTTTGTTGATTGTATTAGGAACATTGAAAATTGTAAAATCTGTTGGAACTACATGCGAGAGGTCATTCCATTTAATAGGAAACGATACACTAGCAGAATTAGTAGGTCTTGGCGAAAATATTGACGCTATTGTCTTTCCTCTAGCATTTTGATTATGATCAAAGAATACTTTGTCTGTTCTTTTAGTGGTATCCCACTCCATAGTAATTTTTCTTGGATGTCTATTGATAAGAATTTTACCTATAACTTCTGCAAAAGATCTAGTTTGTTCATAAGTATACAAATTAGCAATAGGAACAAAAATATGTAACCCTGTTTTCCCTGATGTCTTTATATATGATTCTATCTTTAGGTCGTCAAATAATTCTTTTAGGTTAAAAGCTACATCAATTGTTGCTTTGAATGCTTTGATATTGTATTCTGGCTCTTTTTGACCTTTATTTTTTTCTTGTCCTGAATATATGTATGGATCTAAGTCAAAAACTATAAAATCAGGGAAATTCAAACTACATTTTTCCTTATCTAATATATCATCTCTTTCTTTGCAGGCTTCAAAATTATTTATTCTACTATACCATGGATGCATCTCTATGCAACCCAGATTGGCAAGCCATAGAATAGTTTCTTTGTTATTGGATATAATATAATTGATAACGTTATCTACTCTTGATTCAGAATAAACTTCTACTGTCTGTACAAATGATGGTTTATTTTGTTGATTCCAATTTTTGTGATAAAATGATTTTCCTTTAATTCCATCAGGATATCGACTTAAGGATAACGGTCTATCTTCGAGATAAGGGAGAATATATTTACTTATTTTATCGTAATATTCAATTAAATTTTTTTTTGTAAGTTGTGGATGATTTGTTGTTTTGTCCCAGAATACTTTATCGAGATTTGAGAAGAAAGAATAACTGTTATTATTGTTATTATCGCTATCCTCT
>DASVEV010000168.1:0-20047 GCA_036380415.1 Nitrososphaeraceae archaeon | reverse complement strand
TCAGCAGATTCTCAAGAAGAAGAGGCAACAGAAGGAAATGTTACAATAAAAGGACAGCCAGCAATAACAGATACGACAGAAGAACCAGGCATGACAACATCCTCTGAATTACAAGATGAAGGTCAACAACAGCAACAACCATTAGAAGGAGCAACTGGGCCACAAGATGAAGATCAACAACAGCAACAACCATTAGAAGGAGCAACAGATCAAACTACAAAAAATGAAAGCAAAATGAAGGTCTCGGAAATCTGTAATGATGAAATGGATAATGATCAGGACGGAATTATAGATGAGGAACATGAGTGTATTTCCCAATCATCCGATACCACAGCAACTAGTGAAAAAATAGTTCCAGAATTAGCAACTTTAGATGATAACGATAAGGAAGAAGTAGAAGACGAAAAAAATATACAAAATGAAGAAAATTCTGGCAAGGATCCTGAAAGCCGACCTAGTGGAGTTGAAATACTTACTACTGGAGAGATTTGTAATGACGAGATGGATAATGATTTAGATGGATCGATAGATGAGAAGAAAGATTGTATTAATAAATAAAATGGTATTTTTTTCAAACTTTACCTTTTGGCTTGAAAATAACTAGAAAATTCTGAATATGTTAGACAGATTTTGCAGTACCCTGTTATTTTGATAGATTTTTGAGTAGCTATATAAATAGAGTATCTTTTTATATTCATATAGTTGGAATCTAAAGTACATTTCAGAACTATCTTTTGGATAGCCAGAATCGTGGTAGTACTTTAGATTAAGTTTTATCCAACTTATATTATAAGAAAAATGGAGAAAAAATTATGGTTGAAATGATTGGAGCAAAGGCATTGATTGCTTCTTTAGAAAAAGAGGGAGTGGATATTGTTTTTGGATTACCTGGTGGTGCTAACTTGCCTATTTATGACGAATTGGTAGATGCAAATTTTAGACATATCTTGGTAAGACATGAACAGGCAGCCGCACACATGGCGGATGGTTACGCACGCATTAAACGAAAGGCAGGGGTATGCATTGCGACATCTGGTCCTGGAGCTACTAATCTTATAACTGGTATAGCTACAGCTCATGCAGATTCGATACCAATGGTGGCAATTACCGGCCAAGTACCAGTGGCAATGATTGGAAAAGATGCTTTCCAAGAAACTGACATTATTGGTATATCTAATCCGTGTACGAAATATGCGTTTCAACCAAGAAAAGCAATTGAGATTCCAGAAGTAATAAAAAAAGCATTTTATATTACTGAGAGTGGTCGTCCCGGCCCTGTTTTGGTAGATATTCCAAAAGACGTACAACAAGAGAAGGCAGAAATAGAATTTCCAGAGCTGATAAAGGTTAGAGGATATAAACCTGCTTTTGATCCGGATTTGTCTCAAATTGAAAAAGCTATTAATCTAATTATGAAGGCAGAAAAACCAATTATAATGGCTGGAGGAGGTGTAATTCTTTCAGGGGCTTTTCATGAATTACAAGCATTGGCAGAAATATTAATGTGTCCAGTTGTGACTACATTTAAAGGAAAGGGCGCTTTCCCTGAAAATCACCCCCTCGCTATGGGCCCAATTGGGATGCACGGACATGCTGAAGCAAATAAAATAATAATAGAAGCAGATTGTATCATTGCAATTGGTGCTAGATTTTCTGACCGATCGGTTGGAAGATTTGATGAATTTGGTAAAGGTATGAGTATTATTCATTTAGACGTTGATCCTGCAGAAATTGGTAAGAATAAATCTGTGGATGTTGCTGTAGTAGGTGATGTTAAATCCTCTTTAAGAACACTCGTAAAGATGCTCACCACAAAGGGAATTAGAAAAGATCCAGAAAATTCTTGGCTCAAGAGGAGAAAGGAGCTAATTGAATATTATACAAGTACAATAAAAGATTACTCTAGGGAAATAACTGCAAAAAAGACACTTAAAAAATTACGAGAATTATTACCTTCTGAAGCGATAGTAACTACTGAAGTAGGTCAGTGTCAAATGTGGGCTTCTTTGCATTTTGACGTTATAACTCCAGGCACTTTTTTTAGTTCAACAGGCCTTGGAACAATGGGGTTTGGATTTCCTGCTTCGATAGGAGCAAAAGCAGCAAAACCTGATGTACCAGTAATTGACATAGCGGGAGATGGATCTTTTAATATGACCGAAAATTCTCTAGCAGTATCAGTATTAGAGAAACTTCCAGTCATAGTATTTTTACTTAACAACTACATGTTAGGAATGGTTGCTCAGTGGCAAAGAACTTTTTACAACCGAAGATATATGGGCGTTCAACAAAATCGTTGTCCGGATTATGTTAAATTGGCCGAGTCATATGGTGCACAAGGTATACGAGTTCAATCTATGAATGAATTAGATAAAGCAATTAAAGCTGGGATAAGTTCAGATGTGGCCACAGTAATAGATATTCCGATAGATCCAGAAGAAGATGTTTATCCTTTTGTTGCCCCTGGCTCAGGATTAAAAGATATGATTGTAGGGGGCTAAAAAAAGAAATATGTCATCATACGATTCTGATACAGATAATACTGAACAGAAAACATTACCATATAGAATATTATCTGTTATCGTAGACAATAAGCCAGGGGTTCTATTCAGGGTTACTAATTTATTTCGGGCAAGAAATTTTAATATTGAAAGTATTACAGTTGGCACGACAGAACAGCATGATATATCACGAATGACTATTGCCATCCAGAGTGATTCTCGAACAACAGATCAGTTGGTAAAACAACTTAGAAAATTAATTGATATTATTGAAGTAAGGATACTTAATACCGAAAATACAGTATTCAGAGAACTTGCACTCATAAAAATGAAGGCACATGACCCAACATCCAGAATGGAAATTACTCATTTCTCAAATATATTCAGAGCAAAAATTCTAGATGTCAGTAAAGACTCTATGATGGTAGAGATAACAGGAACTCCTGACAAGATCGATGCTTTTAAGAGTATTGTAGATCCATATGGAATTATACAAATTGCAAGAACCGGAATTTCTGCCTTACCACGAGGAGTTTAAAGATGGATAGTAATAGTGACAAAAAAGTTAAAAGTAATATTTATGCGGGCGACCAAGTGAGGATTTTTGATACAACCTTAAGAGATGGGGAACAGACGCCCGGTGTCTCAGTAAACCCTGAAAAAAAAATTAAAATAGCGTTTAGGCTAGATGAATTGGGAGTTGATGCAATTGAGGCTGGTTTTCCTATTGTTTCAATTGGTGAAAGGGAATCAATAAAGACAATTGCTAAACAAGGCTTAAAGGCTGATATTTATGGACTTGCTCGAACAGTACAAACAGATATAGATGCAGCATTAGGGTGCGATTTAGAATATATCCATACTTTTATTGCTACCTCAGAGATTCATATGAAATATAAATTAAATATGAGTAAAGAGCAAGTCCTTGAACGTGCTATTTGGGCAGTTGAGTACGCTAAAAAACATGGTCTCCAGGTGGAATTCTCTGCAGAGGATGCTACTCGTTCTGATAGGGATTTTTTGATTCAAGTTTTTAAATCGGTTCAAGAAGCTGGAGCGAACAGGATTGACATTCCAGATACCGTTGGTTACGCTACTCCTGATTATATATCTAGTCTTGTAAACCAAGTCTCTGAGAATATATCATTACCAATAAGTATGCATTGTCATGATGATTTTGGACAGGCTGTGGCTAATTCACTTGCGGGGATAAATGCAGGAGCAAAGTGTGCCCATGTAACTATAAATGGCATCGGAGAGAGAGCTGGAAATGCATCACTTGAAGAATTTGTAATGTCATTACATTGTCTCTATAATAGAAAAACGAATATACAAACAGAACTACTATATGAAACATCTAAATTTGTTTCCAATACAATGGGAATAATTGTTCAACCAAATAAAGCAATTATCGGTGAAAATGCATTTGGGCATGAATCAGGAATTCATACTCATGGAATTATTAATAATCCTTTAACTTATGAACCCATTAATCCTGAACTCGTTGGAAGAAAAAGATGGTTACAAGCTGGCAAACATGCAGGAGCTCATGGTATCAAAGCAATGTTAAACGAATTTGGTGTAAATCCTACTGAGGAAGAATTGCAAAAAATTGTTGAACAGCAAAAACTTCTTGCAGATAAAGGAAAATCAATTACTACTGCTGAATTGTTATCAATTTCAGGACAAGTAATGGGAAATACAAAATTTGAAGAAAAATTTACATTACATGATTTTCATATTGTTACAGGGTTGAACATTATACCAACTGCAGTAATTCAATTAAGTACTCAAGGTAAGGAATATATTGCATCAGAAATAGGAGTTGGGCCAGTAGACTCTGCTCTCAAAGCGATCCAGAAAATAGCTGTTGAAGTGGCAAAAATAAAAGTAAGAGAATATAGACTGGAATCCATTACAGGCGGCTCAGATGCTTTAGCAGAGGTGTCAGTCAAAGTTGAAGACAATTTTGGAAATGTAGTTTCAGCTAGAAAATCGGGGGCAGATGTTGTCGTTGCTTCTGTTCAAGCAATGATGGATGCAATCAACAAGGTAATGCTGAGAAAAGTTTTAGAATCCTAAATTAGTTTTTATAAAAGAGCATTTTTTTTACCTTGATCCTCAAATCTTATAACTTGTTCAAAGTCAATTATGATATATATTATTTTTTATTATGCATGTTTATTGATTAAATTTCTTATTAAATAAATGATAAAAGCAATTTTATTTTCCATTGTATTTTAAAAAATATAATCCATACTAGGAAATTTAAGTTCTTTATTTTGGTATCATAATCCGGTTATTTTACTTTCTCTATTCACATATACAATGAAGGAAAACGTTGAAAATTTACTTGAATAATTATTGTTAGAACACAAGTTCAATATTATATGATGTTTGAGCAGTATTAGCAGCAATATCTTTGAGAAATTATGTAATACAATAATCCGTGTTATCAGCAATTTCGGTATTCAAGGAGAATTTATTAAAATTTCTGATTTTTTTTAGTATTTTATAGATTAAATTTTTTTTATGTTTTAATCGTATTTTATTTTATTAATCCATCAAATCAAGATAGCCAATTATAATTGAATTTAACTTTTTTAACACATACTAAATTGTCAAAAATTCTTAATTTTAACGGGCTAATGAAATCAATTTTTTTCTTAGTTTAACATATGTTTATTCATAGGCATTAGATAGATTCATGACCTCAGCCAATAAAATGACATCTATAATTCTCATTATTCTTGACGAATTTGTGTATAACACCTAAATTTCATGGGTACAAAGAAGGTTTAAACTCTCAAATCATAATTGGCAACTCGAATATTATGTTATTCTATTACCATAAATATAGTTCCTGGAGAGTATTGTGTCTTTTTTTCTTTCACTAGTCACTGCATTTCGAACAAATTTATTTATTGTCAAAGTTTACATCTATCAGTGATCTCCAATTAGAAAACTAATATATCTATAGGTGATTCTTCTTTTATGAAAGATGAGAGTAGATCATATAGCTATTGCAGTTAATAATGTTGAAGAAGCACTAAAGAATTATCGAAATATTCTTAATGTTGATAAAATACATATTGAAGATATACCTAATGAAAAAGTCCGTGTAGTAATTCTCACTTTGGAAGACACACGTATAGAACTCCTAGAACCTACAGCAGATGATAGTCCTATATCTAAATTCCTAAAAGAAAAAGGAGAGGGTATACATCATATTGCCATAACTGCTGACAATATTGAACAAGATGTCGCTAGAGGACAGAAACATGGTATGAGGTTTCTTGGGGGAATAAGAACTGGATCGTATGGTCGTAAGATAACATTCATTCATCCTAAATCATTAAATGGAGTATTAACAGAATTTTGTCAATCGCCTCCAAATAACTAATAACAGATTGAATCTGATTCAATGTTATAATATATTAAATAATCGAACATGATAATAGAAGGGACCTGACTATAAACAAAATCATTAATTACAATATATCCAACACCATTCTAGTAAATTCACTAGTAGAGAGGGTGCCTCCAATGTCTATCGTCTTATAATTTTGCTTTAATAGAGTAACAATTGCGTTCTCTATTTTGACTGCCTCAGTAAATAATAAGGGATCTTTAAATTTTGCTCCTAGCCACTCTAACATCATCTTTGTAGTAAGGAATATAGAAGAAGGATTAGCAATATTTTTACCTGCAATATCAAAAGCAGCACCATGTACAGGTTCGAATAAAGAAAAGTTTTCACCTATATTAGCTGATGGTCCCATTCCTAATCCTCCAACGACCTGCGCTGCTTCATCAGAAAGAATATCACCATAAAGATTAGTGGTAACAATAACATCAAAATTCTCAGGGTTTCTAATTAAATTCATAGCACACGCATCTACATATAACTCACTATATTCTATTTGAGGAAATTTTGTGGAAACTTCTCTACAAACATTCTTAAATAATCCATCACTCTTTTTTAACACGTTGGCTTTATGAACTGCAACTACCTTCTTTTTGTCACCCCGAATTACTGCTGTTTTAAAAGCGTATTCTGCAATTCTTCTAGACGCCTTTTCTGATATAACTCGAAGTGCAACAACTGTATCGGAATTAGCATAAAATTCCCATCCTAAATAGACATCCTCTGTATTTTCTCGAACTGTAACTAAATCAACCTTTTCCGAAATGGATTTTATATTGGGTAAAGATTTAGCAGGCCTTATATTAGCATAGAGGTCAAAAAGTCGTCTTAATACTATAATTACGTCCGCAGCGCTTTCACCGACAGGAGCTTTTAAACATGCGTCACTTTTCTTTATTGTGTCAAGTGTAAAATCAGGTAAAGCTTTACCAAATTTGGATAATGCGTAATCCCCTGCATCTACTTCATTAAGACTGAATTTAATTGATGTCTTATCATTTATAGATTCAAGAAGCATTTTAGCACTTTTCATTAATTCTGGTCCAATTCCATCACCAGGAATCAACGAAATATTATATTTAGTCATGTAATGTAAAGTAATAATCTAATTGTTTTAAAAATTGTTCCCTTAACAACATTAGGTCGCCTTTTTTTTAATATATAAAAGCATACTATAAAGAAAAACTTTTTATAGGATATTATAGGAAATTAATTTGAGATTTGTTGATTCGTTTAACAGTTTTCTTATTTAATTTTTTTTCGAACTATTGTATGAAATAAATTTAATTCTTATGATTAACACTAAAATATTTTAGGGAAGAATTCTAATCCTATTTTGTATTAATCTAAATGAACACAAAGAAAAAAATTATTATTGTTCATTCTTAAAATTTAAAAGATCAATAAAATAATAATCAACTTAATTAGAATTAAAAAGATATCCTCGGTTCATATCTTCCAAATACTGACTGAAAAGCGTCACTTATTTCACCAAGGGTAACCTTAGTTTTTACTGCATTTATTATGTGAGGCATTAAATTTTGATTTTCTTTTTCAGAGTTCTTAACCAAAAGTTCTATTGCGTGATCAACTTTATTTTTGTCTCTTTTCATCTTCAACTCCTTTAACCTTGCCACTTGTTTTTTTTCAAATTCTGGATCCATGACATTTAGTAATGGCTCTACATCATGTTGATCTTGGTATTTATTGACTCCCACTATGATTTTTTTTTGTTCGTCTATTTCTTTTTTTAATGAGTATGCATTCTGCCTTATTTCATCCTGGAAAAATCCTTTTTCTACAGCAGAAAGTGCTCCACCCATTCTATCTATTCTTTTTAAGTATTTTTCAACTTCATCCTCTATTTTATTAGTTAAATATTCTACATAATATGATCCACCTAATGGATCTACAGTTTTTGTTACTCCTGTTTCTGTAGCTATCATTTGTTGTGTTCTCAAAGCTATTTTTACTGATTCTTCAGTTGGTAATGCTAGTGCCTCATCCCTAGAATTTGTATGTAAAGATTGGCAACCTCCTAAAACGGCCGCAAGAGCTTCTGTCGTAACTCGTACAATGTTATTGTCAACTTGTTGAGCTGTTAAGGACTCTCCACTAGTCTGAACATGAAATCGTAAAGTTACTGATTTACTATCTTTAGCATGAAATCTTTCTCTCATTATTTTAGCAAATATTCTTCTGGCTGCTCTAAATTTAGCTATCTCTTCAAAAAATTCCATAGTACAACAGAAGAAAAATGAAAGACGTGGGGCGAAATTGTCAATTTTAAGTCCTCTATTAATGCATGTCTGTATATATTCAATTGCATTTGCAAAAGTAAATGCTAACTCCTGAGTAGCGTTTGACCCAGCTTCGCGTATATGATATCCAGATATACTTATAGGATACCACTGAGGGACATGTTTTGAACAATATTGGATCATGTCACCTATCAGACGAAGTGATGGTTTTGGTGGGTAAATATAAGTATTCCTAGCGATATATTCCTTCATTATATCATTTTGAGTAGTTCCTCTTAAAGAAGCCGGTTTGACACCTTGTGACTCTGCAACAGATATATATAACGACAAGAGTGTAGCAGCAGTCGAATTGATTGTCATAGATGTACTTACCTTATCTAAGGGAATAGTATCAAAACAGGCCATCATGTCTTCAATTGAACTTATTGCAACTCCGGTTCTTCCAACTTCACCTTCAGATTGTTGATTGTCAGAATCCCTTCCAGTCTGAGTTGGTAAATCAAAAGCAAGAGATAGGCCTGTTTGACCATGGTCTAAAAGAAACTTGAATCGAGCATTAGTTTCCTCAGCACTTCCAAAACCGCTATACTGTCTCATAGTCCATAGGCGTTCACGGTACATACTATCATGAATTCCTCTTGTAAATGGATATTTGCCGGGTTTCTCTTCTTTTACAATTCTCTTTGAAATATCTTTTCTATTGTAAACTTCTTGAACTGGAAATCCTGAATCAGTTTTTATTTCTGATTTTTTAGACATTTTATTTCATCTCCTAATAATTTTGTTATTTTCTCTATTATTACTAATTGTATAATTTAAAAGATTAGTAGTCAGCTCTTCTGCTGCTTGAAATGGATCCATTTTTTTGTTTTGTATTTTATCAATAAGATTATGATAGGAAGGATTATCATTCAACATTCTTACAATTTTATCATTAAGGATATTTAAAACCATATCTTTTAATTCTATTTCTAATAACTTATGGTCTTTTTTCCTAAAATTGTCTACTCGCTCATTGAGCATTTTACTAATCGTTTCTGCTACCAGTCTAGTACCCGACCCTGTTTTTGCAGAACATTTTAGTATAATGGGTTTTCTATCTGTTTCTCCAATTAAATCCTTTATTGTATTATAAAGAGTGGTAGCCCCCTCAAGATCTGATTTATTTACTACATATATGTCCCCAATTTCGGTAATACCTGCTTTAACAGCCTGTATTTTATCTCCTGTATTAGGAGTAAAAACTACAAGAGTAAGGTTTACCACTTTAGACACTTCTATTTCTAATTGACCAGCGCCTACACTCTCGACTATTATCAAATTATAACCCGCGGCATCAAGAATTCTAATGATATTTCTCAATGATCTGGAAATTCCTCCAATAGCACCTCTAGAGGCAATACTTCTCATAAACACTTCCGATTTTTCCATTAGGTTGGCTTGCATTCTTACACGATCCCCTAAAATCGCTCCACCAGATACTGGACTAGTAGGATCTACAGCAATTATGGCGATTTTATAACCAAATCTTTTAAATTCGTCTATTAATTTATCAATGAGGGAACTCTTTCCAGCGCCTCCTGAGCCTGTCAATCCAATAGTCATTGCTTTTCCTGTATTTTTAAAAATTTGGCTAATAATTTCTTGATACTTTCCTTCTTCATTATCGATTATAGAAATTGCTCTTGAAAGTGAACGTCTATCTCCTTTTAAAATTCCTTCAACTATTTTTAGCAAAAATGTTTATCTCAAAATTTAAAGATATTGTTAGTTATAAATAATATTTTAATTAAGAATTTAAATTATTGTTTTTACGGACTAGAAGAAACTAATGGCATTATTAAATATATTTTAGGTTATAAATAAATGTGAAATAAGATAAAGATTAAAAATCCCCATTTACTAATAATTACTTGTAGAATATGACCTTTAGCCAGAGTCAGGAAGTCAAACGCACCAGAGTTTTAGTTGCTAAATTGGGTTTAGACGGCCATGACCGAGGAGCGTTGGTTATTTGTAGAGCATTAAGAGATGCAGGTATGGAAGTAATTTATTCTGGATTATTTTGTACTCCCGAACAGGTTGCAAAAACTGCAATTGATGAGGATGTTGATGTTATCGCTATGAGTTTACTTAATGGGGCCCATTTAACACTTTTTCCAAAGGTGGCAAAATTACTAAAAGAACAAGGTATTGACGATATCTTGATTATTGGTGGAGGTGTAATTCCTGGAAAGGATAAAATGATTCTAGAAAACGAAGGAGTGACAGGTAACTTTGGTCCAGGAACACCACTTCAAGTAATTATCAACCATATCAATTCGAACATAAAGAAAAAGAAAGACATTTAAATTTAGGCATAACAAATAAAAGTTATCAAAATTTATTTTACTTTTTAAGGTATAGGAAATTATTTTGTTCTATTAAAAAAGTTAAAGAGTAATAAAAATTATATATTAAAGAATAAAGAAAAATTAGGGTATTTCTCTTTAATATACTTCTTTCTAGCGGCTGATGTCATCAACTTGTAGAATTTTGTTCATTTCTAGAGGTAGGAATTTCTATGAACGGAGTTAGACCCTGTCCACCAGCACCGCCTCCACCTCCTGTAACCAAAGGCAGTTTACCATCCCATCTTTGTGTCTTAAGCCATTCAAGATATGATGGACTACTCTTCAGTTGCTCATCAATAATTTTTATGGCTGATGATTCACCTTCAGCTTTTAATACATTCGCTTGTTTAAGACCATTAGCTTGTGCTATTGCTGCTCTTTGATCTCCTATTGCTTTGGCCTCGGTTTGATTAGCTTCAATTTTGATTCTGAGCAATTCATTTTGTGCTTGCAAAGCTCTCTGTTGAGCTTCCACTTTAGCTTCTATAGCTTTTGTGAACTGAACTGAAAATCTGAATTCTGTAATTGACAAGGTTTCCAGTACAATATTATAGTTAGCAAGTCTAGCTTGTATTTGTTGTTCAATTTGATTTTTGACTGTCTCTCTTTTGGTAATCAGTTCTTCTGCATTGAATCGAGCAGTAACCTGCTTCACAGATTCCTGTATTGCAGGCAATATAACCCTATTATCAAAGTCAAATCCCAACTGTCTATACAATAATTGGGCTGCCTCAGGTCGTATATGAAAATTTAGAGCAACTTCTGTACTCACTTCTTGAAGGTCTTTTGAAGCCGAGGTAGAACTAACAACCACCTTTTGTGTTCTAACTTCTATTGGTATTACCTGATCTCGAAATGGAACTACAAAATGAAGACCTTCGTCAAGACTGGCAGTAGTATCAACTGCACCAAAGTGCAATAAAACTCCTCTATGTCCTGCTTCAACGGTCTTGACACTTGCAGTTACTAAAACTATTACAATAATCAATCCAATTACAGCAGGAATTATTACTCTAAACAACGATTTGTTGTATCCCGAAGAGGAATATGATTCTAACGGTTCTCCTTCAGGAGTGACTCCTCCACGAGAGTACTGTCTTCCAAAACCACTAAATGGGCTTTTCTGTCCTACACCATATCGACGTTTGTAGATCTGATAGGCAATATAGCCTATGATTATAATTGTAAATACAATTCCAATAATCGCACTAATTTCAACCATTATTTGTTCTCCTTAGTAAGGATTATTTATTATTATTTACTTATAAATTAATACAAATCATTATCTATGTTGAAAGAGACATAAGCTATAATTTAACAATTCCATAAAAAAATAAATCCGAATTTTAGCTATTTTCTTCGGGCCACATCATTTTGCGCATTTCTTTGCCTACTTTTTCAATTTGATGACTTTCTATATCGTGCATGTACCTTTGAAATGCATTTTTGCCTTCGTTTTTATAACTAGTTATCCATTCATGTGCAAATTGTCCAGTTTGTATTTCAGATAACACTTCTCTCATCTTTGATTTGGTAGTTTCATCTATCACTCGTGGTCCCCTTGTTAATCCCCCAAATCTAGCAGTTTCACTCACCCTAGTATACATTCCAGTTAGTCCATATTTTTGAATCAGATCTACTATTAATTTCATCTCATGCAGACATTCAAAATAGGCGACTTCCGGTTGATATCCAGCTTCAACTAAGGTTTCGAATGCTTTCATTATCAGAGAATGAGCACCTCCACAAAGATCAACTTGCTCTCCAAACCAATCAGTTTCCACTTCTTCCTTAAAATTTGTCTCTATTACACCAGGCCTAGTACTTCCTATGCCTTTTGCCAAAGCAAGAACCCTATTTAATGCAGTTCCAGTATGATCTTGATATACTGCAACCAGAGAAGGTGTACCAAAGCCCTCTTGAAAAAGCTCTCTAACTCTCTGTCCCGGTCCTTTTGGTGCAACCATAATAACATCAACATTAGTGGGAGGCTCTATCCATCTCCAGTGAATGGAAGCACCATGAGAAAAACAAAGCGCTTTATTTTCAGTTACATATGGACTAATTTCCTTTTTATAAGTATCTGCTTGTTCCATATCTGGAATTAATAGATGAATTATGTCAGCAATTCTGGCAGCATCTCTTACCTCCATAACTTTTTGTCCATCTGCTTCGGCAATTCTCCATGAATTACCATCTTTTCGTAATCCTATAACCACATTAAGACCAGAATCTTTAAGATTATTAGCTTGAGCTTTTCCTTGAATTCCATATCCGATTACTGCAATCATTTGATTCTTTATAGACTCAAATGTTATATCACAATCATTCCATTTTTTAACCATAAAAAGATATTAAATAGAGGTTTTATAAATAATAACTGCTAATGAACGTAAGTTTGACTAAAATATAAATCTCTCTCTAAATTTGATATTTTACATTTTTATACTGGTAGACAAAAATCATATTAATAAAATAAAATATAGGTATAAATCCTGAACGTGCTTTTTGAATACTGTATTTAAATATATATATTAATACTGACCATTTTAACATGTTATTTTCAAAGTTGGTTTATTCAAATATAATGATCGTGTTCAAAGCCTGAAGTTTAGTTAAGGATTAAAATTTTCAGCATAACATCTCAATGCAGTAACCTAATTGTTCTTCACTATTGGAAGATACCGGCTTTGGAAAATCATGTGATTGTAAAAAATCCGAATTTTCAAATGTGAAAATATCTTGTAAATATATAAGTTAGAAGTTAAGAGAACTTAACAACTGTTCTAATTTAATTGCATATATTGATAGGCCCATAATACATAGTTATGACTTTGTAATGCTTAAAAAGTATTATAAATAAAATTATTGAAACACACATAAATAATTATAATTTTTTGTAAAAAGTTTCAGCTTTTTTTCTTTGAATTTATAGTATGCTCTGAAAGAGAATTAAAATACTTTATTATTTGGTAAAATACTAAATTTGACAGGAGCTAAAGGTTATACAATATAAATAGTTTAGTATATGTGTCTCTATAAAATACAAACATAAAATAAGATTTATTTAAAGGTTCAAATTAAGATTTCCTTTAATGATCTTTGTTAAACCAGGAGCGATTTGAATTATGTTGCTCAAATTAACACACTTGTAATGATAAAAAAGATATATTTCTATATCAAGGCTATATTAAAGCATTTTAAGCATTGAATCTTGACAAATTCATCAGTTGTATTATTCTCTATAACTTGGAACTTGTTAAAACCACATTTGCTACAAATCGGACATTCTCTTTTCTTTTCCATAGATTATTCACCACTTTTGTGGATGGGTGTCTGACTTTGCTAGGATTCTTATTCGTTCAACTCCGCCTATATTCATTATTATCTCTCTGACAGGTATAGGAACTAAATCATCCCACTTTTCATCATTTACTATTAACCTACGAATATTTTCTCCATTGAATCTGAATTTATTTTTAAAGGTATGTTCCTTGACGATTATTTCTTTCTCTGCTAAATATCGTACATATTCATTGCCAGAATATAAAATATCAAATTTTGGAACCATTGATTTTAAATAGTCAAACCAGCAGGCATTATTCTCAAAATTTGATAAAGGGATTATAAAAAACCTACTACGGTCCATCCTTTGAAATGAAAGTGAGGCATGAATCATTTCTATCCTTTCTCCTGCAGTAAAGGGGTCTTTTAATATGTAATTAAATTGGGCGCTTCCTATAACTACTACCAATTCTTCACATTCTTTTAGGATCTGTTGAAAGAGTTCTAAATGGCCATTATGAAAAGGTTGAAATCTTCCAATAACTAGTCCTCTTTTATATTGAATCATTTCATTTGATAAGAATCTCAACTAATTGTTCCCAATTTTGTTTTCTCTTTTTCAATTTCCTTTCTCTCAATTTTTTTAAATAATGGTGAGATCTTACCTATTCTATGACCAGGTTGAATTTTTAATATAGATAAACCATCCCATGATTCTTCGTGTAATTTGTTATTAATGTTTAATTGTGACCAAATTTTTTCAGCAGAATTAGGGATAAAAGGTAATAAAAGTATTGCAAGGACTCTGACAGCATTAATTGAAAGATAAAGAGTAGTAGCTGACGAAGTCTTGTTACTCCATGGCTCTTTTTTTTGAAAGTATTGATTGAAAAAATTAGAGAATTTCAGAATGGTTTTTAGTGCTTTATCAGTTTCTGTCTTCTCTAATAATTCTCCGGTATCTTTGGATATATTCTTTATTGCCTCTAGTCCCTTTTTGTCATCGTCATGATAAATGCTAGGTTCTGGTACAATTCCGTCAAAATTTTTTTTAGTAAAAGATAACGTCCTGTTAATGAAATTTCCAATATTATCTATAAGTTCATTATTAATTTTGCTCGAGAAAACATCCCAATCAAAATTAATATCATCTTGGTTAGAAGGACTTATTGTAGCAATATAAAATCTCAAAAAGTCTGGGTTAAAGGTAGATATAAATTCTTTTAGGCTAATATACCAATTTCGGCTTTTTGATATTTTTCTATTATGAAGCATTAAATGACCTCTAACAGGAATGTAATCAGGTAGTTTATATTCCCTATTTATTCCCATTCTAATGGCAGGAAGAAAAAGGAAATGATGATATATTATATCTTTTCCAATGAAATGATAGATAGATGCATTATTCCAAATATTTTTTCCCTGTCTACCAAATCTTTCTTTCATTAGAGCATTGAAGGTGGATATATAGCATAGGTGGTTATCAAACCAGCCATAGAATACTTTTCCCTTTGCATCATGTAATGGAATGTTTATTCCCCAATCAAGATCTCTAGTAATATCCCAATCCTGTAATCCTTCGTCAATCCAGTGTAGAACGTAGTTTTTTATGTTTGCTTGAAGATTATTATTGGCGGTGAGCCATTGTTTTAGTTCAGAAGAAAAGTTAGATAGTTTAAAAAAATAATGATTGCTAGTTTTCTTTATTGGTGATTTTCCACATATCCCACACTTGGGATCCAATATTTCTTCAGGAACTCGTCCACATTTCTCACATAGATCTGAATATTGGTCTTTTGACTTACAATAAGGACAAATCCCTATCACATATCTATCCGGTAAAAATTTCTTATCAAAATCACAATAAAATTGAATTACTTCTTTTTCATATATATGACCATTACTCCTTAATTTATTGAAAACATATTGTACAAATTCCTGATTTTCATTAGAACTTGTCTTATAAAATTTATCAAATGAAATCCCAACTGCATTAAAATCCTCTAGGTCGCGTTTGTTCCAATAATCAACAAACTCCTTAGGAGTTTTATTCTCTTTTTCTGCTTTAATTAAAATAGGTGTACCAAAATCATCAGACGCACAAACATGAAATACATTTTTTTTAGATTGTCGCAAAAACCTAGTGAAGATATCGGCTGGGAGATATGTTGATGATATATGTCCAAGGTGGATTTCGCCATTAGCATAGGGAAGTGCGGTAGTGATTACTATTGGTTGATTTGCTTCTTCACTTTTAATACTATAATCAGATAATCCATTAATAGGGTAAAAATTACTATTATTACTGTTGGAGAGCATTAGATGATAAGGATTTTAAATTTCCGTAATAAAATGATATTGGGTTTCTATTACATTTGTTAATTTTATAAATTACATCAACTTAATAATTAACAGTAAGAAACAATACTTTATATTTTAAATATTTACATATTAGTTTTCAACGTTTTGTGCAAATGGTTACACTTTGTTAATGGAAAAATTTATGTTTTCATCTAAAAAAACTTTATAAAAGTTTTTACTTTTTATATATTTATTAAATAGGTGTACTTTGACGTGTCATTTGAGTTTAATCGTTGCTTTCCATCTTTGAAGACAATCTAATTTTTTCTTCAGTTTTGCTGAGATAAATAGAATAAAAACTCTCATTGAGGTGGATTGTTAGAATTAAATGTTATATTCAATCATGTAAATAAGCTTTAGTATGATAGTCAACTTGCTCTCTTGAAAGTTTATCAATTTTTATACCAAATGAGGATAGAGCCGCATGTGCAACGTGGTCATCAATTATTGTAGGTACCTGAAGAAGTTCTTTTCCTAAATTTTTATAATTTTTTGTGATATACAATATTGATAACAATTGATTTGAAAAAGATAAATCCATTATTTCTGGTGAATTTCCCTCTCCTCCTACTAAATTTATAACCCTTCCTTTTGCAATTAGGTTAATTTTCTTTCCTTTAATATTAAATGATTCTACGTATGGTCTCAGCTCTATAGGATGTTTGTTTTGACTGTATAAATAATCTACATCTATTTCTACATCAAAATGACCGGCATTAACAAGAAATGCTCCATTTTTTATGATATCAAAATTGTATTTTGTTATTACATCTCTTTGTCCAGTACATGTAATGAAACAATCACCCTTTGGTAAAATGTCTCGAAGTCTTTGTACATTAAACCCATCCAGATGTGCTTCTAATGCTTTTATTGGATTCACTTCGGTTATCGTAACTATGGCTCCCAAGCCTCGAAGACATGATGACACACCTCTCCCAACCCAACCATAACCACAAACTACAAAGTGTTTCCCAGCGATTAATATTCCTAAAGCTCTTAATAACCCGTAAATTGTACTTTGACCCGTTCCATATCTGTTATCAAAAAGATGTTTGGATTTAGCATTATTTACACCAATTATAGGATAATTTAATCCAGTTTTGGATTGAAGTGCCAAAATTCTAAAAATTCCTGAGGTAGTTTCTTCGGTTCCTCCAAATATGCCTCTTATTTTTCTTTGATGAACAGTACTGTGTAATTCTGCGCCATCATCAGTAATGACATCAGGGTTTGTATCTGCAACTTTAATAATATTTTCAAAATATTCCTCTCTACTGGAATCTTCTTTTGCAAATACCTTTATCTCATTGTATTTTAAAAACTCTATTACTTCGGCTTGAATGGATAGAGGATTTGCTGAACAAATAGAAATTTGCGCTCCAAGTGCTTTCGCAGCCATTAAGAGTACGGAAGTTTCTTTTGTTATATGCAAACAAAACCCTAATCTAAAATTAGCTAAAGGTTTAGTTCTTTGATATTTATCCGTTATTTTTGTAATAATTTTCATTAGGCCTACCGTCCATTCGTATGCTAATTTTCCGCTTTCAAACAAATCTCGAGAATTAGTATATTTTACCCTAGAAGATTTTTTTGGTGATGAAGATTGGATTTTCATTTTATTATAATTATAATAATATAGATATTAAATGTGAAATATTACGAGTCGGCTTAATGAAATTCACTTTCTGAAAGAATTTTTGATTTAGAGATGGGATTTCATTATTAAAAACATAATAAAGAGTGGTAAGAAAATTATAACCGAGACTAAATTAAGATTGTAAGTTCATGGTTTGGATAAAAATTGCAGAGACAGGTGACATTCCTAACAATAAGGGAAAAGAAATAAACGTAAACGGAAATCGAGTGGCAATCTTTCATGCAAATGGAAAGTACTATGCTCTTGAAGCATTGTGTCGACATCAAGATGGGTCTCTTGCACCGGGAAAAATTGATGGTGAAGTAGTAGAGTGTCCTCTTCATTTCTGGCACTATAATATCAAGACTGGAGAATTACTTGACTATCTTAAAGATGTTAAATTGGAAACTTATAAACTGGACATACGTGAAAACGATATATTTATTGATATTTAATGAGTCGTACGTTCTTCTTTTATTATGTATTTATAGTTCAATTAAATAAAAAAGATTGCGTTTGAAACTATATAATACTTTATCCACCAAAGTTGATGAATTACAAATATATGATAATAGTGTGAAGATCTATTTATGTGGGATCACTGTTTATGATGAATCTCACATTGGTCATGCGCGCACCATTATTATATTTGACGTTTTACATAGATATCTTTTATCAAAACAACATAAAGTTGTATTTATTCAGAATTTTACCGATATTGATGACAAAATAATAAAAAAAGCCAAGTCACTTAACAAAGATTACAAAGAAGTAACACAAAAATATATTAAACAATATTTGGAAGATGCATCTAGATTAAACGTATTAGAAGAAATTCATTATCCAAAGGCAACAGATCATATAAGCAATATGATTGAATTGATAAAATGCTTGCTTGAAAAAAATTATGCTTATATTACTTTAAATGGTGTCTATTTTGAAGTAAAAAAATTTTCTCATTATGGAAAACTATCTAAAAAAACTTCCGAAAGTATTGAATCAGGAGCGAGAATAGAAATAGACCCTACAAAAAAAGATCCGCTAGATTTTGCCTTATGGAAATTTTCATCGGAATCGCCACTATGGGAAAGCCCCTGGGGAGCAGGACGTCCAGGATGGCATATAGAATGTTCTGCAATGGCATTAAAACATCTTGGTAATACAATGGATATTCATGGGGGTGGAAATGATCTTATTTTTCCTCATCATGAAAACGAAATAGCACAATCCGAATCTATGACAGACAAAGAATTTGCAAAGATTTGGATGCATTGTGGAATGGTAAATCTTAATTCTGAAAAGATGTCCAAATCGATAGGAAACATAATATCTATACGAAATGCAATCAATAAATGGGGAGCAAATACCATAAGAATTCTTTGTTTAACTACACAGTATTCAAAACCATTAGATTATACCCTCTCGCATCTTATTGAATCTCAGTCTAAATGGAGGATGATTGAGAATTGTTTTTATGAATTACAGTTTCCAATTGTTATTGAAGAAGAAACGTTTGATGCTGTAAAGTTATCACAGAACGCTCTAAGTTCCATAAGAAACTATCTAGAAAATGATTTTAACACTCCTCTTGCACTTTCTGAATTTTTGAAATTTGTTTCCGAATTGAATAACTATGCAGCGATGGAAAAGCTAACGATAAAAACTTCGAATATTGTATTGCCAATCTTTAGAGAAGTTTTGTATATTTTTGGACTTAGAGTATTAGAATTATCAGATAAAGATAGAGTTGAAATAAATGACCACATTCTTCAGAGAAATAAATTCAGAAAAAATAAAGAATTTGAAAAATCAGACCGTATTCGTATAATGTTAAAAGAAAATTATGGAATAGAATTAATTGATCATCAAAATTTTAGAACTATTTGGAAAAAAGTTGAAAAATAGCAGCATAGATAAAATTAAAATTAAAAAAAATTTAAATAACTAAAGTAAAAAATCGAAATAATACTAATGTTTCTATATTACAATTATAAAGTACTAGTGAATTCTTAAAGAATAAATAATACTTTAATGGAGATATATTCAAAAGATAATTTATTATTGTCTCTATATTAAATTCTCAAAAATTCCGCTCATATAATAACCCACGATATTTGAGAACAACTTTTGAGAACTTCTCAGTAATTCTTTAATTTTTGATTTTACATTCCTGAAACATTAAT
>DASVEV010000167.1:0-6929 GCA_036380415.1 Nitrososphaeraceae archaeon | reverse complement strand
AATATTGGCTGTAATGCCTTTCCCTTTTCTGTAAGGTAGTATTCTATCCTAACCGGAGTTTCATTAAATACTTCTCGCTTTATTAATCTGTCTCTCTCTAATTCTTTAAGACGTATAGACAAAGTTTTTGGATTTATCTCCTCTATTGAATTAAGAAATTCATTAAATCGTTTTTGTTTTAGGAAAATCATATTGCGTAATAATAAAAGGGTAAATTTCTTTCCGATTATACTAAGTGTATTAAAAACTGGGCAACATTTGCAATTCATACCATCTAACATAAATTGACTAGTTTCCCTGTTGTTGTCTTCATCTAGTAGCTTTTGTTCAGTCAACTTACCCACCTTTCACCTACTAACTTCAGTTTCACTTACTAATTTATATACTTACCTAACTATAGTAGATAACAAGAGGTAATAAATATGGAAGAAAATCAATGTGAATCAAATTGTGAATGTGTGGAAACACAAAGAAGTTCAGGACATCATAATGATGCAAATGAATGTTGTTATTGTCAAACCACTACTGCAAATAAAACAAATAGTAATAGTGGTCAATGTTGTAGTGATGATCCTATTGCTGCAGCAAAATCACTTTTGGAAAGATCATTCTTTACTGCACTTAGGGAAGTACATGTGGAGAAATTGAAAAAGCAGATTGAAAGAGAATGGGGGAGTACAATTGACAAGGCAGTAGATCTAACTATAAAGACAGTAGCAAAACAATGGCAAGCATCTCTGTCAAAGTCTGCTGTAAACAAAGAGTTCTATAGTGAATTAGAAAAAATATTTAAATCTGCTAAAGAATAAATAAAAGTATAACCATAACTTTTTTTTGTAAAGTAAATTTTAATATTATTATTTATAAAAGAGGCTATCCCACCATGAGATTTTTTTTATATACTATGAGATATTTAATATTTCTAAAAGCAAATATAAAAAATTCTATTGAATTATTGATTCTACAAAAAGAAAACTCAAAAATTATTCACCTAAAAAAACTTGCTTTTGCTAAAATTTCTTGTAGTAACAAATTTTTACCCACTTAAATCAACAATTAGGAGCAACAACACCAGCTTGAAAAATATTAAGGAAAAAGATAATAAGGACCAACAAAAAGAAATAGACACAAAAATATCTCCATATGCTTGGAAAACTCTGTCTTTGCTTGGTATAATCGCTATCATGGTAATGTATGCAGAAACTATGTTAATCCCTGCTATTCCAGATATTATAACAGATCTTAATATTTCATTTGGAACATCTTCTTGGATTCTTACAGCATATTTGATTTCAGGAGCGGTAATGACTCCTATTTGCGCAAGTTTATCAGACATCTATGGTAAAAAAAAGATTTTATTAATAGTTGTGTTCATATATTTGATTGGCACAACAATTGCATATTTTGTTTCTGATATAGTGACTTTTATAATTGCTAGAGCGATTCAGGGAATAGGAATATCAATGTTTCCAATCGCATTTAGTATAATTAGAGATTGCTTTCCTCGAAAAAAAATATCCATCGGCCAAGGAGTTATTACATCTATGTTTGCTACAGGTGCAGCTGTAGGCTTCTCTATTGGTGGATTAGTTGTCCATAATTATGGATGGCATTTTACTTTTCTAACATTAATACCACCAACAATTCTTTTTATTATACTTGTATGGAAATATATAGATGTTAAAAAAATCGCAGAATATAAACAATTGAATCACAATATAAATAAAGATAATGCTGAAAATTTATCTACGAAGGTGGATATAAAGGGAGCCTTATATCTTTCAATCGCCATCACTTCCTTTCTATTGGCATTAACTTTATTTGAAAACAATATCTCCGATTCTAAAATACAAAGTATAATAATACTATTATTTATAATATCTCTATCAACATTAGCCACATTTATTATAATTGAAAGAAGAACAGATCAACCTCTCATAAACTTTAAACTCTTCACTAATAAAACTATACTTTCTGCTAATTTAATAATATTACTTATTGGATTTACCCATTTTATGATTTTTCAGTCTATACCTATACTAGCAAGAAATCCTGAACCTTTAGGTTTTGGTCTTGATGCAGTTAATACAGGAAATATCCAACTACCATTTGCAATAACTTTTGTATTATTCGGACCTGCTTCAGGTATAATAATATCAAGAATGGGATCACTGAAGCCTGTAATTCTAGGAACTATAATCTCTAGTATTAGTTTCCTTTTTATGTTATTTTTTCATACAGAAGAATATTACATTTCAGTAGCTCTGGCAGTATTTGCAACAGGATTATCATTTACCGCAATAGGTGCAATGAACATAATTATACTCTTTACTCCTTCAAATTATATTGGAACATCAACTGGATTAAGTGTCCTAATAAGAATATTGGGAAGCTCAATAGGGCCTGTGATCGCTGCATTATATATGCAGCTTAATCAATCTCATATTGCTATGAATGAATCATACTTTTATCCATCATCTTATTCTTTTGATCTTATATTTTTAACTGCTACAATAGCATCTATATGTTCAATAGTATTAGCATTTTATTTAAAGAGGATAACAAATGAAAAAATAACTACTGTATCTGATTAAATAAGACTGGCCAGAAGTTATTTTGGTTAGTATATTATCTAGTATCTTGTTAATACTACCACAATTACTATCTTGGGATATTTAATAATATGATTTCATAATTAGAATATGCAATCTAACGCTGGTATCTCTTGGAAACATATTAGCTAATATTTTTTGTAATAAACCTTTACTTACTACTAGATTCAGAATCGCATGAAAAAGCAGGATGAAAAAGGATACTATCTAGATTTGTGCCAGACCCCCATCAACGAATAGTTCTATACCAGTGATATAACTGCTATCATCTGATGCAAGAAATGAGACAACTTTTGCAATTTCGTCAGGACTGCCCATTCTTCCCATAGGTACAGTGTTCACGATATTCTTCTTGAATTGCTCACTCTGTTCTTCGTTCTGCAGTAGATTGCTAAAGATAGGTGTGTCGATCGGACCAGGACTGATGGCGTTGACGCGGATTTGGCGGTGTCTCAGATCGACTGTCCATGTTCGAGCGAACGAACGTACTGCAGCCTTGGTTGCACTGTAAACACTAGATTCCTCAACTCCTTTGGATGAACCTATTGAAGAATTCAAAACGATCGATCCTCCATCGTGAAACATAGGAAGTGCTTTCTGGACAGTAAACAGAACTCCTTTTACATTAATGCGGAATATATTGTCGAAGTGTTCTTCGGAAATTTCTCCCAATGGAGCAAATTGTGCAATGCCCGCATTTGCAAATAGAATGTCAATATGACCTTTCTGATCCTTCACAGTATTGTACAATCTATCAAGATCTTCGAGATTTGATACATCGCCCTGAATACCTACTACATTTTTACCTATTTCTAATACAGCTGCATCAAGTTCATTTTGACGGCGACCGGTAATGAAAACATATGCGCCTTCTGATACAAATCTCTTTGCAGTAGCTAAACCAATACCACTGTTTCCTCCAGTGATAACTACAATTTTCCCTTCAAATTTATTTCCCATTTTTAACTCACTTATTGTTATTCGATAACATAAGGTAACAATATAAATTAGGTGGGAACAATGTGGTTATCAAGTGAATTGATGGTAAGTTGTTAAAAGAGGAAGAGTTACTTATATACAAAAATTACAGTATTTGTAAAGATTATAATTATGAAAATTATATTTTTACTTTGAAGTTTGTTAACATACTAATAAACCATTCATAAGCGTGCAAACAGAGGTGTGTGAACTGATTTTGACACAATTTTATAGTTCAGAAAGTATTGTTATTTTTAATTCGAAATATAAAAATCAAAGACTAGATATAATAATTAGTTAACAAGAGAGAATGCCAAGGTAAATATGATACATTATCTCATTTATTTTATCATTACTTATCGTAAGTGAAAGAATATGACAGTAAGCAGTTAAAAAGAAAATAAATTGATTGATTTTTGAAAATTTTTTATTTATTCTATATTTTTTTCTTTTATCTATATGTAAGGTTTCTCATTCTTCAGAAGTGGTGTCTTCTTTTGTATCTACTTTAACAGTCCTATCTTTCTCTTCCTCTTCTTTGAGATTTGCCTGATTTGCCTTTTTTAGAACGTATTCATCTCCTTTTACTCTTTCCGATGATGATGTCTCTTCATTTTCTGACATATCTATGAAATATTTATAATATTATACTATTTAAAAATATCAAAACAAAAATTATCAGATAAAGAATTTTAAAATTGGTTAAAGGAAAGTATCTTTTATAAAAAAAGTTTCATATACTAATAATAAATATATTCATTTTTATTTCTTAATCGATAAAAAAGTAATACATTGGATATGATTTATAATAAATTTATCTAATAATAATGCCAGAAATGGCTAAAGATGAAATTGGTAATCAGAATTAATGACAAAACTTCTAAATACATAATAAGGATATACGACATACCAACTCTTCAGTGGCGAACTGATTAGTAAAAACCACACTATACTAACTAACAAAAAATTCGCTTACAAATTCTATCAAATAAAGTATGTTTATTATGTTTAAAAAGTATGTTTTTCTAAAATTTAAAGATACGTGAATTTAAGTTAGCCAGTATAGTAAAACAAGTATAAGAAAATATAATAATGCTGTATTCAGTTTTATTAAAAATTGAAATTAAAAAAGGTTCATATTAAATACATTTTAATCCAGTAGAAAAGATTAGTTACTTTTCAAATACATTGAGATTTTTACATAGATCTATCAAATCTTCAGGGCTTACATCTTTTACCACTTCCTCACATATTGAATCTTCTAAACTTGCTATATCATCATAATATTGTTGTTCATCTTCTGCTTCTTGAATATCGCAATCGGCGCCATCCCAATCACCTTTATAAGTCTGTATACATATATCTGCAGCATACTTTTCTACTTTTTCTATTGCAGCATATACTGTGGGTGTCATAAGCAGCGAAACATAAAATAGTATTATCATAGTAATGGCTCGTTTTTGTTTTATAACCATATTATGTTATCAATATAGTTACTTTTATCCTTTTTTTAAAATATAATCATGCTTTTCTTCTAAGTTTACTATATGATCTAGTATTTCCTGTTGTTTAACTGCAGTTTTTTCTTGTCTATTGTATATCCACCAACTAACTAAACCTCCTAATGCAAATCCAGCAACAATCCCAATATACGTAGCAGCAATATTGGACAAGTCACCAAATTCATTACAATGAAATGCTTCTATACATCCTCAATTTAAGAACAACTCTAATACCATATTATCTGGATTCGATACTTCACTTTTTATTTATTCCTATGAAAAATAAACAAAAGGAACAATGTTCTAGGGTTTGCACCGTTGCAAGCTAATAATATAGAACAATCTGCTCTTTATAATAATTGGGTATAAACAAACAAAGTTAGGTATAAATAAATAATCCAAAGTGCATATATAATTAATGTGAAATCGGTGATTTCACTAGAGGTTATATGGAAGAGTGTCCTCGGTCATATAATCTCGATATCTAAATATGATTTACTGGTCCTGGCACTAAAATATTTACAGTTACAGCGTATTGTTTTGACAATCAACCGTTGAGATAGACCTTAAACCTCATCTCTTTATTAATTATTATTACTAATAACAGAAACATATTGTAATTATTAAAATGAATATTAATTTCAAAACATAGAATGAGAATTTAAGATATGAATAAATATATTCTACACAATATGTAATTTACTCATAAACCCAAAATTTAGAGACACCTGATCAAGTGTAACCAAATGTTTGTTGTCATAGTCTGAATCATCAGATGGATTCTTCTACCAGTTCAGGCTATGACAATTAAATTATATCTAATTATTAAATACTATAATATAGTTTGATAAAACACTCCGAAAGGCAAGACTAACGTCACCATAGCCTTCTTCTATGTTGTCTGGCTCCTCATTAGTAGTAGAAGAGGGCTATGGCTTTTAACTTCTAAGTAAATAAATCAATAATGCTAGGTTATCGTAGCGGCTTTAGTAGAAACTGACAATACTCCATGCTTGCCTTTAATTCCCACTCAAGGCGAAACTAGGAGTTCACTACACAAATTGCCATGTCTTATATAGCGGGATCTGGTCCAATCTTTACAAGCATTTTGCCAAAGTTTTCTCCTTTAAAAAGTCCAAGAAAAGCTTTTGGTGCATTCTCTATGCCTTCTAAAATTGTTTCTTTCCATTTGATTCTTCCTTCACTAACCCAGTTGGTCATGGCATTATGAAACTCGTTTAGCAAATCATAATGATCTCTTACTATAAATCCTTGAAGTTTCAGTCGATTTGTTACAGCCAAGAAGAGGTTAGAAGGACCTGGAATGGGAGAATTGGCATTATATTGTGATATCATACCACAAAATACGATTCTGCCAAATGTTTTCATATTGTCAAGGGCTGCTTCTAAGTGTTTTCCACCTACATTATCAAAGTAAATATCAATTTTATCCGGACATACCTTTAGAAGCTCGGCTGAAATATCATTCATCTGTTTATAATTAAAGGCATAATCTATTCCTGCTTGGTCAACAAGCCATTTTACTTTCTCGTCCGAGCCAGCACTTCCTATAACATGACAACCATTGATCTTTGCGATTTGACATACAATAGAACCTACTGCGCCTGATGCAGCCGAAACAAATATTGTATCATTCTGTTTAAGCTCACCAATTTTTAAAAGCCCAACATATGCCGTAAGACCTGTCATACCAAATGTTCCTAAAAATGACTGAATTGGAGCTAACTTTGGATTGACCTTAATAACATCTAAACCATTTGATAACCAATATTCACGCCAACCAAGCATTCCTAAGACATATTCACCTACAGCAAAT
>DASVEV010000166.1:0-2161 GCA_036380415.1 Nitrososphaeraceae archaeon | reverse complement strand
TTTTATTCTTCTTGGAGCAGGAATGGGTATATTTACATCTCCTAATAGAGCATCCATAATGAATAGTGTACCTGCAAATAGAAGGGGAGTATCTGCAAGTACAGGTACTACTTTATTTTATGTTGGAAGGTCTTTGAGTTTAGGTATCTCATTTTTAATAATGACAAGCATATTGCCAGCAGAACAAGTAAAAGAAATTTTTATAGATTTTAGAAATACTGAAGCAAATATGATTAAAGATAATACTAATAATAATACTAATATTCCTTCAACAACAACAACAATAACAGAAAATAAAGAATTAATTGAAAATAAGTTCTTGTATTCAATACATATAATATTTTTTGTTTCTTCTATTATAGTTTTTATTTCAATAATTCCTGCTACAGTTAAAGATAGAAATATTAGAAGATAAATCTAAGAAGTAATAAAACAATATTATTTCATCTTTTTTATTAAATAAAGCTTTAAAAAATGAAAAGAAATTACAAAAATGAGAACATCTTTTATTTTAATAATGAGACAAATCAAAAAAACTTAATTAAGACTTAACTTCATTGAGAACAGGACCTCTTTAATTTCTTTAATACATCATTAACAAAAAATAATTAAATGATCAGATATATAATTTTACATGAGTTGATCAAACTTAAGACATAAACAAAAAAATTTATTTTAATCAACCAATAGCTTTACTCTTGGAGTCTTATTGTTGCCAATATCGAATCCTCTTTGTCGAAGATATTTCAAAGTCAATTTATAAACTAATTCATCATTGTTTGCGACTGTAAGTACTCTGCTCCACGCTATCTCCCCTTGTTCATTTATCTCTGATGATAATAATTTGGAATTTAGTAAAGCCATTTCTTTACATTCTTCAAAGGTTTTATTTTTTCTGTAAGCTGTACCATGAGAGCCACAGGAATCCTTATTAGCCATTTATTATATTTATTTGAATATAGATACATATCTAATTTTCTTTTCAAATACAAATAATAAGACGTTAGTCTTTATAATGCAAATAATTGAAAACTCACTTTCAAATATTATTTTAATAGTTCTTGTTCTTTTTTTGAATATGACCTTTTTATTGGAGTAATTTTATCTGTCCATTCACCAATTAATCCGCCACATTTAACACATCTTAATAATTTCAAATGAGAAGATACAATGAATATGTCTAAAAGTAAATCGCTGGTTTTATCATATTTGTTACATCGACAATCTTCCATCTGATATATATACGACCAATAAAATTAAAAATAGTTTTGATTAAAAACTATGGATCAAAGATAGCAAACATTGACATAGTTCTAAATTTGTTATTGATCAACTTAAGTGCTTGAACTTGTATCTCTAGATCTCTACATCTGATTGATAAATCAATCAGCATCCATCACCAATTATGTAAGGACAAATGAATGAATCTTCAACAACTTGCTGAGTATCAATAAATAATTATCAATTAATGTTACTTTTATTTAGCTTATACGAATATTCTATAAAATTTTTATTTATAATCAAATCCAAAATATTATTTAAACAAGCAGGAACTTTAAATTAGTTGGCAAATGATCTTGATCATAAACTAACATTTTCATTAGATTTTAAATTTAGTTTAAATTAAAAATATATAATGTAGTCATATGTAATTGCAAAATTCGATCATAGATTCAATCTATTTTTAAAATTTAACTAACTTTTATTATTGATATGATGATTTCAGATCATCTTAAATATACTAGTTTATTTAAAACATATGACCCTTTCAATTATTGTAAAGATGTAGGAGATAAAGTATGTGATCATACCTTGTATGGCCAAACTGAAGAAGAATTATTTGAGAATGTGAAAGAAGATTGATATACAGAAGAGACTTGGAAAGAAGAAATTTTTGGCAATTTAGAACATTTCAAAAGTTGATAAAAGAAATTTAAAATTATTTATTTATTAATATTCATTATAATATTTAAAACTGCTTCACTAAAATAATTACTAATATTATGTTTATCAAAAATCATTTATAATAATAATATTTGATTTTTACTAGACACAATTGATAAAGGATAGGTATCTTTAGTTTAGCATTTTTTCTTATTTTAGTATTTGAACTAGTTATTAGATATTCACTATTCTTCTGCTATGATTATCTTTAGATATC
>DASVEV010000165.1:0-2693 GCA_036380415.1 Nitrososphaeraceae archaeon | reverse complement strand
TATAGAAAATACTACTTAATCGTCTATCATACATCACTGCAATTACAACTATCACAAGATTGTGATTGGACTTTTATTTTTTTAATGCTTTAATGAATACTATTGTTAAGGCTCTCCTATTAACGATGCTACTGGAATTGAGAAACAATAGAATAATTATAAAATACTATTCCAATCATTTCAGCGGTTAGTACGCAAGCACTTTCTGCCGTAATCAATATATATAATTAAACTTGTTTTTAATAAATATTTTAAGTTGTAAATGTCTTGAATTAAATTTTTATATTAAATTTGTTGTTATAATGAAATGAAAGAATTAATTTTATTCTATTTTAAATAATATGTAGAATATTTCTAATATAATTTTACTTAGTCTATGTATTATGTCTAATGCATTAGTAATTTTCAACGACGAAAGAAGAAATTATGTTTCTATATGAAATGATGTTATTTTATAAATATTAAATATCAATTATTATTTATGTAATACAAATTAAAATATTAAGGATAGAACAGGAGGAGGAGATATAGCAAAATTTTATATTTTTTTCATTTGTAAATAAAAAATTTATAGTGCCAATAAAGACCAAAAGCCATGAGAAGATATCCAGAAGTATAGATAGGAGTTGTTATCCATTCTAATTGATAATATCCCGAGACTGAGGTATAGGCAAAAATGCTATCCGCTATTCCTATTATAATCATTGCAACAAACATCCAGGGAAAAAATGTTAAAACTCCTTGATTTTTATTATTAAAAATTCCCAAATTTAAAATTACTAAAGATGCAGGAAAAATAAAAACTAAATCAAGTACAAGGTACGATATACTAATATATAATAATGGCAGATCTTCATTAGATGAGGAACTATAAGTGTCTGATATAAAAGGTAAAATATAGACTAAATAAGCGATCATCATAATAAGAATTACAACTATGCTTTTTTTACTTGAATAATTATGAAATAAAACATACATCTTGAAACTATAGTAAATTAGAGGTCCATACCCAATTAACCAAAGCAAATCAGATAACATGATATTTCTTTCCAACTCCAATGTTATGATTCCTGAATAAGTGAATAGAATTTCAGCTACAGCCCATACTACTAATCCGAAGGTTAACATTAGAAAAGCCTTTCCAATCTCGCCATCAGTCTTTTGTCGGTATAATATTAAAACCGACAATGAGGCGGCAATAATAATTGAAATAGGATTTGTAATATTACCTACATTTTCCTTTTGGTTTTCTGGAGATAAAGAGATTAGTAATATAACAGATAATAAAGATAAACCTACAATAAACAAAAATCTTTTTCTGAATTTATAAAAACTTTGTAAATTCATTTTACAATATCATTTTTTACGTCAAATTTTTGATACATTACCAATGGTTCATCTATTATTACCATGTTATGATGATTGATAAAATCCCTTAATAGTTTTATTTCATATTCTTTTGTATAAAAATTGGATACATCATAGATACAGCAAATTTGTATAATTTCATTAAGATTATATAATTGTTCGAACTTATCTTCAAGTATTTTTAGGATTTTATAGTTATTGAATTGGCGTAATATTTGAATATCTATAAAACAAAAAACTTGAATATTTGTGTTATTAAATTGTTCAAAGTTGATAAGGTCATTCTTATTATTATTATCTTTAAAAAATTCTTCAACAGAAGAAGAAGAAGCAGAAGAAGAAAATATATCATTCATATAATAGATATCAATATCAGGTACAGAGCTGAAATATCTTTTTTCATCAAATTGATCATGTAATACTACTACTACTCTTTTAATATCTCTAATATTTTTTGAAATCTGAACAAGATTAGTAATAATTTTTTCTATATGTTTATCATCATTACTAGATAATAAAATCATATGATTTCGATTATTATTTAGATTTTCAGATATTAATTGATAATTATAAGATTCAGATAATTTATCAATTATTTGAGGTACATTAAAGGAAGGATCCAGGATATCTTTTGTGCTAATCTCAAACTTATTCAGTATGAGATATTTCAATAATTCTTTTTTTATTCTAAGGATTATTGGATATCCTGTTTTTCCCAAAACTCTTGTTAAACTATTTTCAAATAATTCATAATTGGATAATAATTCATTTTGACTCAAACCATACAGACTGCATATTTGATATATCAAGGCTTTAGAATAATACTTGCCTATTCTGTTCAAAACATTTAATATTATATCTCTAATAACAATATCCGTTATTTGGTTTCTATAAATAAATCCACTATTTTCTATAAGATTTATTAATTTCTCATTTACTGAATTTTTAGAGTACAAAGTTTATTTATTTATTTATTTATTTATTATTTTTTAATATGTATATCAAGATTAGATTATTAAAAAGGATTCAAATTTTTTTTGAAGATAAACTTCTATTTTGCAGATATTGTATGTAGGGAAGAAGCACTTTTTCATTAGATGGATCTATATCATTTTCTTTTTCCTTCTCCTTTTTCTTCATCTGTTCCACCTTATTTTGACTAATTTGATTAAACAAATGTTCTATTATTTTTTGTTTTTCATCATTGGTTAATTCATCTGATATATCTAACAAATCTAGAGCTTTGAATTTCCAACAATCCTCTATAACTGAATCTAATTTACATTTGTACTCAAAAGTTAAATCATAAACTATTTTTCCAAATG
>DASVEV010000164.1:0-5017 GCA_036380415.1 Nitrososphaeraceae archaeon | reverse complement strand
TAAACTAAAACAAAAAATTGAAAAAGAAATGAAAATAGGTTCTCGAATAGTTACGATATTATCTCCTCCTGGACTTATGCTTCCATCCCAAGTTGACTACCCTTTTATAATGTGTAAAAAACCATTCACTTATGCATCAGACTTGAAACAACAAATAAAATCAATTTATGGCAATTCGTGTATCGACTTTACAGCATCCTGGATACTCTCTGAGAAATATATTAAAAAACTTGAAACACCAACGAAGTATGCGAGATTCATAAATATTCTTTTGAGTATGATAATCTGGATAAATTCATGGAATGTTGGAGTTGCTTGTGAAAAGGAGATTCCTCCCCCTGTTGAAACTTATATTGGAATATTACGAACTTTTTTTAATATCGATCTAACAGAAATGATAAAAAAATAGAATTGTTCACAATACCTAGTATTGCCTTCTATATAATTCTGTGATGAGAAGTCAATAAAGATTTTATTAAATAAAAATCTCAAGATGAATGTAGAGAGGTGTTCTTTGTAAAAGGAAATCAATTAAATAATGCTAATAATAATCCGTAAAGGTATCCTAATGGCCAAGGATTCAGAGAAAGGAAATTTGAAAAGCTTAGCAATGATGAAAAAATTTGGGTTCTATCCAAAAAAATTATATTCGCAGTTATCGTTCCCGGAGCTTGTAGAATATTCAATTCAAAGAAATGAAGCAATTTTGTCTCATACTGGTTCGTTATCAGTTGAAACTGGTAAATTTACTGGAAGATCTCCTGATGATAGATATATAGTTCAAGACAAAATGACAACAAACACCGTTAACTGGGGAAAAGTTAATCATCCCATCTCTGAAGAAAATTTCAACAATATTTTTGAGAGAATGAAAAAATTTGTAAAAAATAAAGAGATTTTTTTATTCAATGGGTTTGTTGGTTCTGATGAGGACGTTAGGCTTCCTATAAGCATAGTAACTGATAGGGCATGGCAATCTATTTTTGCCAATCAAATATTTATAAAACCAACAAAAGTAGATATCGAAAAATACAAACCAAAAGTACTTTTAGTTGCGTTTAATGACTTCAAGTCAATACCAAAAAAAGATGGAACTAAATCTGAAACTTTCATAGTTATAAATTTAAAGAGAAGGATAATCTTAATCGGTTCAACGTCCTATGCTGGAGAAATTAAAAAATCAATTTTTTCATTAATGAATTATTATTTGCCAGAACAAGGTATATTCCCTATGCACTGTTCTGCAAATGTTGGAAAGAATAACGATTCTGCTTTATTTTTTGGACTATCAGGGACTGGAAAAACAACCCTATCAGCTGACTCTAATAGGTTTTTAATAGGAGACGACGAACATGGGTGGTCTTCTAAAGGTATCTTTAATTTTGAGGGAGGGTGTTATGCGAAATGTATTAACTTGAAGAAAGAAACAGAACCACAAATTTGGAATGCCATAAAGTTTGGGTCAGTAATGGAAAATGTAGTTGTTACAAAAGATAAAAGGATTCCTGACTTTTCTAATGGTTCACTTACTGAGAATACCCGTGTTGTTTATCCTTTAGAATTTATTCCAGGTGCTGTTATTCCAAGTTTAGCAGGTCATCCTAAGGTTATAGTATTTTTAACTGCTGATGCTTTTGGAGTGATGCCACCAATTGCTAAACTGAGTAAAGAAGGTGCCATGTATCATTTCATGTCAGGATATACCAGCAAATTAGCCGGTACTGAACGAGGAATTACACAACCCAAAGAAACTTTTTCACAATGTTTTGGTGCTCCATTCATGCCCCTCCATGCAACAAAATATGCAGAAATGTTAGGAAACAAAATAACGCAGTATAATACAAAGGTATATCTTATAAATACCGGTTGGTATGGAGGACCTTATGGAATAGGCAAAAGGATTGATTTGAAATATACGAGATCTATGGTTACTGCTGTTATAAATGGATCTCTGATGAAGAGGAATTCCTTTAAAACTCATCAAATATTTAATTTAGATATTCCTTTAGAGTGTCCTGGAGTACCAAATGAATTATTAGACCCAGTATTGACATGGGATAATCAGGAAGAGTATTTTCAGGCAGCCACAAAACTAGCCAATTTATTTATACAAAATTTTGAAAAATTTGGAGAAGTTCCGAAGAAAATCATTGAAGCTGGGCCTCAAAAAATAAATTTATAGCCCGGAGCAGATTCGAACTGCTGTCTCCAGGTTTCTTTTCAGAGATCCAGAGCCTGAAATCCCTAGCCCTACAAGGAGTTTAGCCGCTAGACTTGGCATCAGTTCTCTCTAAGAAAAACTGATTCGACCGGGCTTCTCGAGCTATACAATTTATTACTCTTTCCGATATTTGATTTTATCGAATAGATTTTTTTAATTATTTAGATTTTTAGTAATTAGTATACCTACAAGTATTAACAGCTTTAGATTATAACAATCTCTAGAGTATAAAATCGAATCGAGATAAATAATTTTTTAACATTATATTACCATTAAATCATTGGCGATACAGAGCAATACATTTAATTCATATTAAAGATTTTGGCCAATTTTAGCATTTGATGAAGCAATGCATACATCACATGCTAGTACTAGTTGATATCTACCACCAAGGGCATAACCAATTGGCAGGTATATATTTTTCTGCTTGACTTGGATTCATATTTACTATTAAGTTTAAATCACTCCAGCATAGAACGCTATATTTAATATAGTATTTATCATCAATCGCACTTACAAAAGTTCATAAAATATTGATAAAATGAAAATTCATAAGGTAGATATATCATATTATGATGAATTGGATTCACGAACTTGTGTTAGGTTTTCCTTTTCTAGTTTTGATATGGATTAATTGTACAAACTGGTATAGTCCATCATTTATAGGGTTCTATGTCTCTTCGGTTTTTTCTCTTCAAGATGGTAAATTGGATAATAGAATCTAAGTATTTATATTAAGTTATAATGTTAATCCCCATACATAAAGAAAACATAAGCAGAAGGGTTAAAATATGGTAATTGTATCCCTCAAATGTGTTATTATTATTCACAGCAGGTGACATTGATTTTAAGTTAAAATTGGCATTTAGATTAGCATTGGTCACTAAATAAAACTCAAAATTAACTTGATTTTCTAGTTTGGTATGACAACTTTTGTATACAATCTCTGTTTTGAATTACTTTTCGCGAATATATTCAAAACGAATCTTAACAAATCATTTTTCTTGAGACAAGGGCCTTAATAATATTTCATTAATATTGAGATATTGTGGTGAATCAAGTGAATATATAATTGCATTAGCAATGTCCTCCGCCTTTATGGATTCCATTTTTTTTACTGATTCAATGAATGGTTCTAAAGATTTATCAGTAATTGTATTTGGTAATTCTGTAGAAACAACTCCGGGTTCAATGCATGTTATTTTGATATTGTAACGTTGACTTAGTTCTTGTCTTAACCCTTCACTAAATGCTGTAACAGCATGTTTAGTAGCACAATATACACTTCCTGCTGGAAAAACCATTCTTCCTGCTACTGATGAAATATTAACAATATGACCAGTTTTTTTTGTAATCATATATGGAATAACAGCTGCAGTACAATACAATACTCCTTTTAGATTTACATCAATCATTTGTTCCCATTCACTTATTTTAAGATTTTTAAAAAAACTTAGAGGCATAATACCAGCATTATTAATTAGAATATCAATATGATTCCATGTTTTAGTTACTAAGTTAATAAAAGAATCACAGTCCTCCTTTTTAGTAACATCAAGCTTTTTAATGAGTATTTCACCACCATTTTCTTGAACTTCATTTTTCAAAGTTTGTAGCTTCTCCACTCTTCGGGCTCCTGCGGCCACCTTTGCACCAGCTTTTGATAAGGCTAAAGCAGTTGCATAACCGATACCACTACTCGCCCCCGTTACAATTACAACTTTATCTCTTATCATAATTATATAGTAAAACTAAATGTATACCTTTAATTTCTTTTGTTATTATATTAAAAATAAGTTAGTAAAATTCTTAGGCATCTTATACAACGCAGTCACGATAGAGAAATAATGATAAACACACAATTTTAGCTTTGATTTACTATGAATATTAGTCATAATAATCAAATTTTTATACTTTCGTTTTGAATTCAAATAATGGTTTAAGGAGTGTGAATACCATTCTTCGAAACCAAGAGTATAGCCTATTTTAAAGGGCTTGCAAATTTTATTTAGAAAAATTATTAAAATATAGATATTATTATATTTCTATTTCATAAAAAAATGAAAATAGAAAGTATAGTAATAGTACTAATCAAATTCTTCATTTTCAGCAAGTCTTCCGTTTTCTGGATAAAATTTACATTCTGGAATGCATCCTGTAAACTGATTACATCCTTTTCCATCATAACTACCTTCACCTTTTTTTCTGTTATACCAAGAACTTGGGTGAAAATACCACTGTTGTTTTAATTCTTGATATTTCGATTCTGGACTTAACATTGTTTTATTTCTAGAAATTTCTAAATCTGGAAATGATAAACTGTTTGCCACGAGATTATAGATATAAAATCTACTTAATATGAAGAAGGTAGGATTGATCTATTACAACATTCTTGAGAAAAATTGCGAATAATCGCATATACTTTTTTTACCTTTTTTTGTTAAGGTTCATTTATTTATTTGATAAAAACCTTAGAAGGGAATTTTTAAAATCCTAGGGAGGAATGGTGTGTGTTGCAAGCCAGGCTTCATTATCTACGTGAAAGAGACTAATATTCAAGTAAGATTATACCTTTTTAAAATAGTTCTCGACTAAATTATCAATTCCAGTAATACTAATTACATAACTTAATGTATTTAATTCCAACAATAAGTATTCTTATTCTATTGATTATTTATCGTCATGTAAAAAGTCAAATAAGATAAAGTTAACTAGAAGATAATGCATATTATCTTATGAGCGAATTTGCATTCTTTAGATTCCTAAGTAATAACTGGCTTACAGAACTCGAAAAGA
>DASVEV010000163.1:0-2859 GCA_036380415.1 Nitrososphaeraceae archaeon | reverse complement strand
AATTAAGGATTTGTTAGGAACAAGTGAAGGCGCTAGTAAAATAAGTCTTGGTGCCGGAGGCGATATTTCTAGAAAGATTGATATCGTCGCAGAAACTGCAGTGCTAAATACAATTAAATCCAATAATATATCTCCAGTAATAATTGGAGAAGAATGTGGAATAGTTAATCTAAATAAAACGTCCTCTTCTTCCTCTTTGTCTAACAATAACAACGGTTTTGTGATAATGGATGCAGTAGATGGCACTACTAATGCAATTCGTGGTATCCCTTTCTCCTGTTGTTCTCTAGCTTTCGCTAGTGAATTTAAACTAAGCTTTGTTACTGATGCAGTAGTACTAGATTTGTTCACGGGAGATATTTATTCAGCTTCAAAGCAGAAAGGCTCTTTTTTAAATAATAAAAAAATAAATGTTAGAAATGAAAAAGATTTCAGCTCGATTACTTCACTTGAAGATCTTAAATCAATTGATGTATTAATAGGTACAAATGTATCTGGAGTACCTCTAAATATTTTAGATGAAATTTCAAGAGTTATTTCATTTTCTTCTCATATACGGCATTTTGGAGCAAATGCTCTTGAACTGTGTTATTTTGCTCGAGGATTTATGGATGCTTACATAGATATCAGAGGAAAGATCCGATCTACAGACATGGCAGCGGCTTATTTAATAGTAAAAGAAGCTGGTGGTAAATTGTATTCTCCTAATGGTCAAGATTTAGACTCAGAGTTAGGATTAAAAAACAAAATATCGTTTTATGCAGTGAGTAACAGAAGACTTTTTGATTTGATAAAAAGTTCTGTATGAGAATGAGGAATTTATTTAAATAGAATCTAATATTCTTTTGATCGATTGTTAATATGAACTTCCTCTATTTCGACCTTTTTTACTAATAAATGTTTTTAAATTTAAATTTTTAAATTAATATTAAAACAATTTTCATCCACTTTAACATTCAACTATTAAGTAATATTTTCATCTGTAATTTGTACTTTTATAATGATCATATATTCTTTAAAAAATATGTTATTAATAATCTACTGTTATAGGTTTAATTTGAATAATGTTTTAGTTATAAATTGTCCAAGCCAATAGTATTATAATTTATATTATCCATACTTATTTATAATAATATATATTAGGGGTCTGTGACATTAACTACAATAATTTCTGAAATAGTATCATATAAGCTGTCGGCCATTTCTGAAATTTTTTGCTGATAATAAACAAGATACTCTTCTGGATATGGTGGATTGTCAGTATAATTTAATAAGTTGTCAATTAGAATATTTTTCTCTTGATCTTTTTTTATGGTTTCTAAAATAGTCGTGATAGCTAACTTTAAAAAAGCTTTCTTGCTATATAAAATATTGTTAGTTTCATCTTTAATTTTTTGTTTAACCTTTTCAAAATATTCACTGTCTTTTAAATCATCTAATAATTCTTTTTTCCTCTCGATTTGTTTATCCAATGATTTTATTTCTTTTCGTTTAAAGTCACTTTTAGCGACAAGTTGATCATAATTACTGGTTAAATTGGAAATCTGTTTTTTCCAGAAATTTTTGTTATTAATATAGGTATCTCTTTGCCTTTTGAGATTGGCAATCTCTGTGGAAATTTCATTATATTCTTTGCGCGATCTAGGAATTTTATTAATATTTCTGATTGCTTCAACTATTTCTTCTTCACTTATCATTATTTCATTCTTTTTTATATGATACAATAAGTTAACCAAGGCTGGAATTAATTTCTCATCAAGTTGTTGATATATCTGTGCTAACTGATGAGAGTTTGTTAGAGATAAATAATCAATGTAAAGTTTTTGTGCTTGTTGTGCGGTAATACCTAATGTTATGGCAACATCTAGGGGACTTTTTTCCTCTTTATATAATTTTAATGCTTTTGATGTAACTGATGTTATTATTTCATTTTTTTCTTCTTGCTCTTTTTTCTCTCTTGCTTTTTTATGTATAACACTTATATCTCTAGAAGAAATATGAAGCAAATCTTCAATTTCTTTATAGGATTTATTCTCTTCTAGATATTTTATTACTAGTTTTTCTCTTTCTTTTGCTGATATTATCATGTCCATTAACATTTCGAAATTTTACTTTTAAAACTTTAGGTTGCTCATGCTCCCAAATGGATATGCTTTCATCCCTTTCATCGCTTTCATTGCTTTCATCTACAATTATTTGTGCTTGAATATCTGAGGTAAGATACAAATGATTAGAATATATCAAAAAATAAAATATCATTTAAGAAGAATATTTAATGGATTATCGTAAAGTAAATAGATAGATAAAACATTGTCTCAAAAAGTAAAGTAACTCAATTCACCCATAATTAATAAAAATTATTTTAGTTTATTATCAAATTTATAAGTATTAGCAAATATAATCTGCAATATTTATTATTATATATTATTTATATAGTCATTTATCAGTTCAGATAGATACTAAAAAGAAAGATATTTTAACTGCTTTTATAAAACAACTTTAATGCGCCCGGGTAGTATAGAGATGCTCTATAAGAATTATTAATTAATTTTGCATCGTATATTCCGGTTCAGTATGTGGGACTGTCACTCCTGCGACCCGGGTTCGAATCCCGGCCCGGGCGCTTACAATCAATATTGAGGCTTTATATGGCTTTTACCTTGGAAAGATCCAGACTATTCATTTTCGCTAATGAATTGTTATATCATTGTGTAAATCTTATTTCTATTTTTGAGATATTATGATACAATATGTTCCTTAATACATTTAAACTCCGGATTGACCCTGTCAAATTCTCTAGCTATATTTTTTTAGATTGCTTTTGATTTAGTAAATAAATAAGTATTTTTAATTTAAGTC
>DASVEV010000162.1:0-2618 GCA_036380415.1 Nitrososphaeraceae archaeon | reverse complement strand
TAGTAAACCAAAATCTAGCAATGAGGTATTTATTGGAAAAAAACCACTTATGACTTACGTCACAGCCACATTGGTTCAACTGGCTAACGAACCAACTGTTTTTATAAAAGCAAGAGGAAAAAGTATACCCATGGCAGTAGATGTTGCACAGATTATCGTAAAGAGAATGAATACATTAGGTTATAAGGTAGCCTCGGTAAAAATTGGTTCCGAAACTGTCAAATCTCAAGATGGAAATACTCGCAACGTCTCAACAATTGAAGTAGCTGTGTCTAGAAATAGCTCTTAAATTGTTTTATTTTTAAACTATCGTGGATATTTCTAAACTAAAATAGATCTTTTATAAAACTTAAATTACATTATTATGTTAAGATGAGAATATCATATTAAACTATTAACAACAAAAAATATTACATTTAATTCCTTTTTCAATAAAAGTAATGCAGTTTATTTATTTACCTATGCCTCTTGTAGTTCCAGTAATAAGGACAGTTCTTTGAGTTTGTTTCTTTAAATTTATAATCTGTTTGTCTGTATTAATTTTAATCAATCATTTTAAAATTAGTTATATTAAAAATTATAAATTACAATTGTAGATTATAATAAATTGTAAAATGTGTACTCTATCAAAGACAAAGATACTACGATAGTAAAATAAATATTGTTTTGTATAGTTACCTGCCTTTATTATTTTGTCATATCTCCCTCTTCTTCTTTCTCTTTCTTTTCTGCTTGCTCAACCATTTGCTGCATCTTCTTTTCAGGAGTTTCTGGAGCAGGTCCACTTTCTACAATGATATCTTTATCAATAATCGACTTTGTTGGAATTATTACAGTTTGACCTTCATCATTTTCTAAAATTATCTGGAATGCTCCCACCTCTTTTATAGTTCCGCTATGTCTTTCAAATTTTATTTTTTGTCCTGGTTTTAGAGTAGAATGTATATTGGTAGTACTATGTACAACTCCAGGAAGTATATCTTTAAGAGCATTTGCTAATGCTATTCCTAATCCTATAGCGATAGCAGCAGCTATTCCCCATACAAGAGCGGTTATTACCATATTTAGGATTCCAGCTCCTATTTGCAATTGAGTTATCGCTGTAACAAAAATTATTGCGTATAAAATACCCTTAACTCCCATTCCTATTGCTTTACCTGCAGGAACACCTCTCTTGGGAAGCTCTCTTTGAATCCAGTTACCAACAAAATCAGCGATAATGGAACCTATTACTAATATTATTATGAATGCGATAAGGTTTGGTATCCATAACCAAATACTAGAGAGTGCTTCTGATAATTGTGTAAATTGGAGGGCATTGACCGCAGCCACAATAAAGAATAAATAGATAAACCAGCTAGCTGCAGTAGATATGATTTTAGTCATACTCCATCCTGAACGAGAGACTGTTTCTCCTAATGTTGTTTTTTGTATTGTTTTCTCAAAGTTCATTTTCTCCAATACTTTCTTTATTGCCCAGCCTACCACTCTACCAATTATATATCCTATAAGAAGAATTATCGCAGCAGCGATAACTTTGGGTATAGATTCAACAATTTGAGAAAATAGTTGATTTAGTGTATTTGAGACAGGACTAATTACTGATGTCCCATTCATTTGTAAAGCTGAAAGAAATATAAAAATAAATGAATTTACGTCAATTATATCCATTATTATAAAATGTACAACATAATAAATATGAATATCTACGTTAATAATTCTAATTTAGCAAAATTGTCTAATATGCTTAAATAATTTTAAAGTCATTATGATTTATGAGTACTAATAATATCGATTGGAATGATGTAATGAAAAAAGAAGCAAGAGGTAATGATGATGAAGATTTTGGTGAAGTCCAAGATATTCAAGGTAACTATGTATTAGTTCAAAAAGGGATAATTAATAAGGAAAAGTTTTACATTCCGAAAGATCGAGCAGAAAGTTATGATGGAAATATTTTAAAATTTAGGTTTTCTAAGCAAGACTTAAATCAATACCAGCGTGAACCACCATCTATATGGGACTCTGATAGTACTCCAGAAACAACAACTAATGAAAGAGATACTAATGAAGAAAGTATACCATTAACAGAAGAAAGATTGGATGTATCTAAAAAGTCTCAAGAGAATCAAGCAACAATTACTAAAAAACCAGTTACAGAAACTAAAACCGTTGAAGTTCCTCTAACAAGAGAAGAAGTAAGTATTGAAAGAAGACCTGCAAGTGGCCAAACAGAAGCACAAAGCCCAATACAATCGCAAGAAGAGATAAAAATCCCACTAAAAAGAGAGGAAGCACAAGTATCAAAAAAACCATATGTTAAAGAAGAGGCAATAGTAAAAAAGAAGGCTGTTACTGACAAAAAAGAGATAAGAGAAGATGTCACATCTGAAGAATTGGATACTTCAAAAGTAGATAAAGAATCAAGAAACTTAACTATAAAAATATCTTATTTAAACAACTAAATAAAAATTTTTTTTATTGTATTTTACAATGATGATTCCAACTTAAATAATATAATAAAGAAATAAATAAACGCTAAAAAGCATTATAAGATTTATTGTTTATAATATAACATGGACATGGATGATATATTTGGTCTATTTTCACGACGAAGC
>DASVEV010000161.1:0-5344 GCA_036380415.1 Nitrososphaeraceae archaeon | reverse complement strand
AATATATACTTTGAAATTCTATAGTAGTAGGATTATATAAAATTATTATTTTTAATAATATCGAACATCATTATGTATTTGTCTAAACCTAATTGCTAGAAAACCTTATCTAAAAATTAACTTTAGGTTGTGATAGTGATTGTATCCAAGATAATAGTGTAAGAATGATTGAGATAGAAAATAGAACAAAAAGAAAAATGATTATTATAAATTTGATTAATAAAAGTATTATAGATGTTTATTCTATTCTTTAAAGTATACAAATTCTAGCTCAAAGCTGATTCATCAGTCCCATAAACTGATTGTCTTATAAAATCATTGTCAGTAGCTTTATCATCAAAATCTGTAACTATAGTATTATCGTCGTAGGTAGAAATATTTGTCGTTACGTTCTTCCATTTTATAACATCATTAGTAGATATATCCATTGTACCAAATAGCTTGAGATTATTACCTGAATGACTATTGATGAGAAAGGTGAACTTAATATTAAGTCCTCTAGAAAAAATGATCTATAAGAAATAGTGAATTTTGCCAAGGATGTAAAATGGGAGTGAAGATGTTTTTTCAAGCAGATAGGGGAGTTAATTGAATAGGAGTCGATTAAAAGACTATCTTTTATTTAACAGAAATATTATTATTGGCTTTGTCGGTGCATTTCTTACTAGCGCTGGAACTAGCCAAGTGATAGCAAAAATCACGTCTCCGATTATTAATTCTTTAATCTCAATAGCTGTTGAAACGAGTATATTCTTAGCAATATTCGGTATTCTATTCTATTTGGAGAACAAAAACAAGTTTGTTGACGAACAAGGCAAGAGAAAAGAATCTGCAAAAGTGAAGTGGGTTATCTTAAAACTAGTATCCACACTTTCAATCGCAGAAATAGAATACAATACTGTAAAACCTGCTATTCACTTTTGGCTCCTGAGTCTGGATTACCAACCCTTCATTGCTTCGGTCATTGCAAGTTTTATCAGTATAATCGGATACCTTGTTGTTGCGGACTCTATGGCATATTTCACTCGTTTATTTAAAAAATCATAGGATAGCAGAGCAAGCAACTGAATATTAAATAAACAAAGTTCCAAACTTTTGCCTTGAAGATTTATTCATATAAAAAAATTCAACTATATTTCTTGTTCAGATTTTTAAAGATTACGTATGTATAATGATAAAATCTTTGTCTTATTGTATAAGGTGGTATATCTAAGAATAATTAAAATATAGATTGTCTTGCTTAAGACTTTTCGTATATTTTTGTTGCTAATACTAAATAATGAATTAATTCACTCTCGGTTTGTATCTACTACGTTCATTCGACTAAATGGGTTCAATAACTAAAATTTCAAGTCTTCGCCTATTGTTTCCGATAGAATATTAAAAAAGAACTAAGGCAAGAAGTGATTTAAAACTTTTTACTGAGTGAGTTACTTTACTACTTATATTACATATTATAGTGAGATCAATAATATAGTGCCTGAATGACTGTACAATTTAACACTCTTAACCTTAGAAAACATATTTAGTCAGTATTTTTAAACAAACCTTTTACTGAAACCACTAGATTATGAATAGCATAGAAAAATGCAGAGGGTCAGACACTAGATTTGTGCCGCACCTCCATCGACGAACAGTTCGATACCGGTGACATAACTGCTCTCATCCGACGCAAGGAACGTGGCGACTTTTGCAACTTCATCAGGAGTGCCCATCCTCCTCAGCGGCACAGTGCTCACGAGGTCCTTTTTGAGTTGTCTGCTCTGTCCCTCATTCTGCATCAAGTCACTGAATGCCTGTGTGTCGATCGGACCAGGACTGATGGCGTTGACACGGATTTGGCGGTGTCTCAGATCGACTGTCCATGTTCGAGCGAACGAACGTACGGCGGCCTTGCTTGCGCTGTAAACACTAAATCCCTCAACTCCTTTGGATGCAGCGATTGATGAATTTAGAATGATCGAACCACCATCCTTAAATAACGAAATCGCTTTTTGCACAGTGAATAGAAGCCCTTTGACGTTGACATTGAATGTTTTGTCAAAGTGCGTTTCAGAAATCTGCCCTAATGTAGCGAATTCCCCAAGGCCAGCATTGGCGAACAGAATGTCGATGCGTCCCTTTTGTTGCTTTACTATAGAGTACAATCGATCTAGATCTACAAGATTTGAGACATCACCCTGAACATCGGTGACGTTTTTACCTAACTCTGATACAGCTGCATCAAGTTCATTTTGACGGCGACCGGTGATGAAAACATGTGCGCCCTCAGCAACGAACCGCTTTGCCGTGGCAAGGCCTATACCACTATTTCCGCCTGTAATGACTGCGACTTTTCCTTCAAGTTTATTCATAATTTTTACTTCTGTTTAGTAGGTTTTAAGCTTATGAGTTTTTATGAGTTAATCGGCTAGTTTGGCTCTTGTTAATCTTTGAATAAGTTCTACATTAACCGGAGAATGACCATGTAAGGTGATAATAGATGATTTATTCTGAATTAAAACAATAGATAGATTTTAAAATATGATAATTATACTTGCCAATATCGTTATCAAAATAAAGATAATCTATATGTTCATTCTATATGCAAAGAATATCTTTATATTAATATGTTAAGAATAATTAAACATCTTAAATTAAATGGAAGTAAATGTCTAAACAAATTTTAATACTATATCCATTCCTAATAATAATTAATGAGATAGTGGTTGGCACAATAGATCTATAGACTTAATTATGTTTACCAACAATTAAAAATATAAACATGTTTCAAAATTTTATATTATAAAAAAAAGTTATAGCCCAATAGATTTCTCATCAATGTGAAATTGAATATACATCTTCATTTATAATAAAATTTTATTTTTGATAAATCGTTATATAAATAGCTTAAAAAGTCGCTCTAATTATACTTTTAAATTAATGAATGATTTTACTTAAAATAAATATTTCAATATTATAGACAAATTTACATAGTATAATAATCTATTATTATATATGGATATGTCTAGTTGTTGTGCTAATTGTGGCAGGAAGAGTCAGGATTATCTTATTTTCTGTAATATGTGCAATGACTATTATTGTTCAGAGAAATGTCACTTTGAAAAACATAAACTACAATATCAGAAATTTTGAATGGAAATAGAAGGTTAGAAAAAAGAGGCATTAACAAATAACAATTTGGATTTGTGTCATACCTCTATCAACAGACAGTTCGATACCGGTAACAAAACTGCTTTCATCCGATGCAAGCAATGAAACAACTTTTGCGACTTCGTAAGGGCTATCCATTCTACCCATTGGGGATAGCGGTTATGAGGCTCTTCTTTAATTGCTCGATCTCTTCTCCACTCTGAGCCAAGCCATCAACACCAAGTGTATCGATAGGCCCAGGATTTAGAGCGTTGACACAAATCTTGCGCTGTTTCAGATCTCAGTCTAGGTGTGCGCGAACGATCGTATGGAGACCTTGGTTGCACGGTAAACACTTAATGCCTTCATTCCTTTGTATGCACCTATGAAACCAGTCAAAATGATCGAACCGCGATCCTGTAAAAGCGGAAGCGCTTTTTGCACAGTGAACAGAAGTCCTTTGACATTAATGCCGAAAATTTTGTCAAAGTAAAACTAAAGATTTTTCCGGCGCCGAAAAAATTTGTTATAGTAATAATATCATTAAACATGATTCCAAATTTTCATTCTCTCTAAAATCATCTTTTATTACTAAGACAATGACAATTGCAGTTCTATTTATTGCTATTACTGTTTTAAAATTAGATAGATTTGAAAATAAATGAAGATCTCATTTGATCAACTTCTTTTAATAAGATGACGACTTGATTAATTAAATGGAACAGAATTTTCATTCTTATTTAGTCGATATTCATTTTACGGATATTCTTATTGTTTTAAAGAATTATGAAGGTTTTTAAGATTGAAACTTTTTTCTTCTAAAGGAGTAAGATTTTCTGGTGATTCAATAAAGAGTTGTGTGGGCTTTATTGATTTGGTAGATTCAACTAAAAATGCCATTACAATGGACAATTTAGAACATATTAGAAAATATTACTCTAAATTTATAAATTCAACATCGGCAGTAGTTAAAAGTTATACCGGAAAAGTTATTAAAAATATCGGTGATTGTTTATTATTCTACTTTCCCAAAACTACTGATTTTAAGGACATGGAAGTCTTTAAACAGACTATTGATTGTGGCTTTAAAATATTAGATGAGCGATATATTGTTAATCAAGAATTATTTAAGGAACATCTACCCCCATTCAACTATAGGATTACTATAGATTATGGTGTATTAGATTTAGCTTTAGTTGGTGATTATAGTCAAATAGATTTATTTGGTACAACTATAAACCTATGTTCAAAGATAAATTCTTCTTCTTTGTCTATTCCTAATGAAATAATTATTGGAAATAATTTTTATAGAATTTTAAAATCTTTTCCTACTATTATGAACAATTCCAATTTTATCAATAATGGTGAATATAGAATAACAGAAAGTAATAAATATTCTACATATAATATCAAAAGAAAAAATATTTTAGAGCTCAATGATATGGAAATTAGTAACAAAACCTCTCTTAGTGAGAAACAGCAAGGTTCATCTATTGAGGACTTTAATAACAAAAATGATAACAAAAGAGTAATTTTAGTCGATGATGAACAGGATATACTTTTTACTTACAAGGTTTTTTTAGAGACTGATTATGATGTAATTTCATTTGCAGATCCTATTTTTGCCCTCAATTATATAAGAAACATTTCCAATTTTAATCATTTATTAATAATACTTGATATTCGAATGAAAAATTTGAATGGATTTCAATTACATCAGCAAATAAAAGCTATAGATCCTACCATTAAGATTCTTTTTGTAACAGCTTTGGATATATTAGATGAATTTTCAACTATAATCCCAGGTATATCAAAAGGACAAATTATGAAAAAACCTGTTGATAAAAAGTTGTTTACCAATACTGTAAAACAATTATTAAATTAAAGGGACATTCAGTATTAAAATAATATATTAAAAAGGAATTCTATGTCTATTCTATCCATTACATATAAAATATCTAACGGAAATCTAAAAGGAGTAGCAGATTAATCCATTGCCATTAAATTTTCTTTTAAAGACTAATGACAAGACATTTCATACATTCAAATATATTATACTACCTTCAATTTTTCTTTCAATAATTGCTCTAGTTTCTACTAATCAATCTTTATGGATAACATCACCCATACATCATTTCTATATTGAATTATTTGGTGCGATGCTTGCTGGAATACTCTCAGTCTATTATATCTCCCGTGCTAACAATTTAAG
>DASVEV010000160.1:0-8303 GCA_036380415.1 Nitrososphaeraceae archaeon | reverse complement strand
TCCAGGCAAAACATTATAGGAATCAATATACAAGCCTCCAGTAATTGAACATGCTCCCATTGCAATAACATATTTGGGATCTGGCATTTGATCATATACCATTCTCAATCTGGGAGCCATTTTTCTAGTTACAGTACCTTGAACAACTATTAAATCACATTGTCTCAGAGAACCAAAAGCTTCGATAATTCCAAATCTTTCACAATCATAACGAGGACTAGAAGTAGCACCAAATTCTACGCTACAACATGCAGTCTCAAGATGAACTGGCCAGAGAGACCAGATTCTTCCCCAATTAATTGCATAACCTAATGGTTCAGCTAAAGCCCCTACTAAAACGTCACTAACTTTACTTACCATCAAATTAAAATTTGCGGGATTAATAAGATCTTTAATCAATTAACATCGAGTTCCTCTATTAATAAATACACAACAAAGGTATTTAATCTATTAATTACTTCCTTCTTTGTTTAGGCACTATAAACTCCTTATAATTATTATTATTATTATTATTGTTTTTCTTAATATTATAAATGTAATAACTAATAATGTTAATATCGTTGATTCTCTGCGCGAATTTATAATTGTTTTACAATATTGACTTAAATTTTCCGTTTCTGGGTTTGACCCTTAATCTATAACCACAACAAGGACACCAGATATTATGCCATTCGATAAAAATATCACATGTTTGACAACGTTTTTGCCCTAATGAGTAACGTTTCCCGTTTCTAGGTCTAAGTGCTTTATGACGTTGACATATTCCTTTACAGGTCATTTTTCACTATAGTGTACAAGAAAGTAATAATAATATATCGATGATAATAGAAAATTAATTGTTATTGTTGTATATTTCCATAATTTATTGTATCTTTAATAAAACTAACTCAAATATTGTATGCTTTGTTCTATTGATCCATAAAAAACATTAGAAAATACTTTCTGGTATATTCATCAACATATAGCATCAGAACAGGTTATCAAATATTGCTTTAGCAAAATCAATTATTATAGTAGACGGCGAGCGTGATCTCGTCGAGCCCGTTAGGGAGGCACTTGCATCTTTTGGCAATGATGTGTCTGCTTTTACCGAGCACATAACGGCATTCACTCATGTTCAAAAGTATCCAAAAAAAGTATAGTTTGTTGGTATGTTACTTTGACATGGAACAGTTGAATGGTTGCAATTTGGGTATACGGATCAAAGAATCTACCTTTAAAATAAAAATTATTCTTATCAATACACATGAATATATTGAAGGTAACTCGCTCAACTTTGAACTACCTCAAAAACCTATCCCACTAAAACTATTAATGGAGAAAGTTAACAACTGTTTAAAATAACTCTGATCTAACGTATATCTTCTCTCGCTAAAGCCGTGTTAGAGATTGTACATTAAGTCGATGTTAGCAAGTAGACAAATTTGAACCAATTCTGAAACCCTAGAAATAGTCATTCAGTACAATGCTTGTAAGGTTACAATTGGAGCAGTTTGATTAGTATTGTTGGAAGGAGGTATCGGCTCTATCTGCTCTTGGGATGGATCTACTTGACCAACTACTTCTTCAAATGGTGATAACAAGGATGTGAAAGTTATAACAACTACTAAAGCTATTAAAAATGTGTAAGAAACTATATTCTTATTCATATTAATCAATATTAAATACACATTATCATATATAGGATTTATCCTCTCTATTTTGAATAGTTTGAAATTTTATAGATAACTAATACGGTCTTACCGTCTTTAAGAGGTAATACCAAACTAAGATATCAGATATCGTTCAGTGCTCTATATTCGGATATTTTTTAATTTGCTTTATATTTGGAAGTAGTATCAGTATAAGATACACATTAATAATATAATAAGATATTTTCAAACAATATTTGATAACTTATAATTTGCTGAATTTTATACTATTTTTATATCTTCTCACTTTAGGATTCAGCATAAAATTCAAAATAGATCATTATGAATATACTTTACATAATGATATTAGATAGAGTTACATTCAATAAATCTAATAATTGAAGCCATGCCAGAAAATAGAGTATGACAAATCTTTTAAAAAAAATAAATGTTAAGAAAAAAGATAATAATAAGTGACAAATATTATTTGTAAGATGGATTTTTGAGCTTTTTTATATAATTATAATAACTTTGAATGACGTCAAAGTAAAATTTATGAACAAGATCTATTGATTTAATAAATGTGTCCATATTCTTCACTACTATATCATCTATTATCCTAATAGTATTAGTTTGATTATCAAGGAGGTTTCGATTTATTTTACCATATGTTTTAGAATATTTTTCTATAGACATTAAATTATTCAAATTACAATCCAATATTTCTTGTAACCGATTAGAGTATATCGAATAGTATGTGTTTATGATATTCTTATGTTCTTCCAGGAAGTTGAACTTTATTTCTTTCATGGCTTTAATTGTTTGTGGATAATTAACTAAATCATCAAAATTCCTTGGCGGAGCAATATTTTTCTCCTGAGGAAAAGTTGATGGAAAATTTACATTACTCTTATAATCTCCTATGTTAGATTCAATAGATGATAAATGATCTTTTTGTTGTTGTTTTTCTTTTACATCAACAATTTCTTTTTTATCTTCTTGAAAAGACATAGACATTGTGGTATCTTCTTACTTAAAAACATTAAAAAAGGAATTATTAACTAGTCTTCAAAACCTTATGAGAAAAGTTGATGGAATTTTAGTTTCTTAAAAGTAACTCTTCTAAAACCTAATGTTGTTTCATGTCCAAATAATCAAAAAAGGAGGAAGAATTCTTTTTTCCAAAAGATCAAACCTGAAAATATATTTTATGCTAAATGAAATTGGTATATTACTAGATAGGCAATACTATTGATGAATTAGAGATATTCTGTAAATTATACTTAGCAAAACTTTCTTGAAAAAGCCATAGATTCTCTGATCAATTTAATCAAGTAGAATACATCAGTAAGTGTTGATTATATCAATAGCCTTTTTTTATGATAATATAGATATGTATGCGTGTAAGTGACTTCAATAGAAATAAGTCATGGTAATTGTTAAAAACTGAACCTGTATCTTAATAAAGTTAATTATTTTTTTTCTCTGCATTATAATAATGCATTGGTTTTTTAGATGTGAAAGTGAACTTTGAAGTTTAGAGACCATAAAAATAAGAGATGAAATTTTTCAGAGATTGCGAGAAACACTTCCTAACCCTTTCAAAAATTTTGAAACCCAGTTACATAATACAATCATATTATTATATTTCCTTTTTTGTCTTATAGTTTTTCGTTCATGTCAAATTACATTTGTTAATCAAATTGTACAATCTATATTGAAAAATGATTATTTTACTATTTTAATTAAATGAACTACTTTTATGAACCGAGACATGCTATCTAAGGAACACCATCTAAAATTATAATTTTATACTTTACCAATTTAGCAATTTCTACTGCTTTATCAGCAGCATTACCGTGTCTATCACAATTATCATACAGAAGAGGAGGGTCTCAAATACATTAAAGCTGCTCCTTTTATCATGAATTAAATAAAAACAAATAGCACTAGAATTATAATCACCCTTTATTTAGTTTCGAAGAGAGAACTAGTTAATAGATAATTAAGGTATATCTCATTTTACCTCACAGGCGTTTACAATAGGTTTATTGTCTAAATTTATAGAAAATAAAACGATGATTTATACTCATACATCTCTTCAAAAATATTCATTTTTATTTCCTTAAGGTTTTCTATACCTTTGTTTTTGGGCATGGTAATAAAATATTGATATAAATTAATACTATTATATAAATATCAAAAAAATGATTGATAAATAATCAATAATTAATTGTAGAAGATATAAAGGGAATTTTAAAAAAATTTAATATGTTATTGTGAAGAGATCGTCCTCCCTCTTACTATCGTAACAATTAGGTAGAAGTTTTGTTATTATCAATAACTACTTCTTTTTTCTCAAGAATTGTATCAAAATTTGGCTCATATTCATTACAACATCCATGTGCAGCAATTACATTAGACACATTACCAAATCCTTCTGGTCCTTTGTCATCTACTATCATACATTTTCCTCCAGTCATGTCTATCCAATAAATACAATTGTAACAGAAAGGACCTTTCTTAAGGTTAGAATCCTTAAACTCATCACGCTCAACATAACCTGCTGTCAATTTACTTTGTTTCTTAAATTTAGTTACATTTCCTACAATATCTCCTGCTTTTTCAAATATATTTTTATCAGACATATCTATTATTTTATCTCCTTCTCATTTGGTGTCCATAAATTACATCCAGCATATGGAAGTATAGTACCAGATACCTTACCGTTTATATCTTGACCCTCATCTGTGACAATCATACAATGGTTTGGTTTTATAAAATATTCACAGTTATAGCAGAAATAGCTTGTATGAGTATCAGAATCCTTAAACTCATCAATCTCATAATAACCGGATGTTACTTTTGTTAATTTGTTATGTTCAGTCGCGCTTTGCGAAATTTTTTGTGTTGATGAAAAATTTGAAGACATATAATAACCCTAGGTACTATATCATTTATATCAATTATGCCTTGTTTTTTCACTAGAGACATATCTATTTACTCTAAAATGCAAATCAATAGGTAATTATACCACTTTTTATGGCCTTAATATGATCTATTATTAAATGACAATAATAATCATAATACTATTCAATTTTTATAGTTATTGTAATAATAGCAATTTGTATTTTTCTTTTATATTTATCATCTAACCGACCATCACTATATGTTGATAAAGTATTTTTTCGATAAAATTATGCACAGTGACAATCGCGGGAATTTCAAAAATTAGTTTAATTACCAAGTAATGTAGTCAAAAACCCATTTTTCTTCTGTTCATAAAGATGATTATTGAGTCATATTTGATTTACAATCAGCAAGAGACATTTGATTATGAATTTGGCAAAGAGAATTTATTAACCTGAAAAAACATTTAATGACTAATTGAAGATCACTGAAGATATAATAGCACAATATATTATATCTAATAATTATGAGCAACCAAAAATCGAAGTTGGCAATTACTATTTGAAATGGAATGAAAAATCATACGGGATAGCCCGAAAAGAAATTTTTGAACTAAAAGGATTTTTAGCAAAGGTTATTCCATATTTTGATGTAATTTATCAATTTATAAACAGCATAGAGAGACCAAGAAGTAAAGAAAAATTTTCCCTTTATAATAAATTATCTCCGGATATACATTTTTCGCATCGTAATCAAAATCATTTAGTTAGCTACGATTTGTATATGTTGCCAGATGGGGCAACCTTCATAAATAGAACAGAAAAAATTGAAATTATAAGTAAAGCTTACAGTAATCTCGCCACTAGACGTCATGTGCCCAAAGGTAATTATAGTGACTTGGAGCTTTTCTTGAAGTCGAAATTAGGGCAATTGTTGTTTAATAGACAAATTATTGTAAGAGGAAAGTAGTAATAAACTAAATTTTACAATAACAAATATTATACATATAATGTAAAAAAATTTTGTTGTTGTAAATAAGGATTTTTAAAAATTATCTATTTAATAGGTAGAAGTTGTTGTTAATACTTTTATATTTATAATAAAATAAAGAAAATAAGTATAGTTAGTCTCTTTTATATTGTTTCGCTTCTTCTTTTGTCACTTTAAAATAAACCGTTTCACCATCAAATCGTTCGACTAAACTCTTGGGAATATAATATCTCTCTTTATCTACAGTACCTTTTTTAGTGATTATATATTCTCCCAATATTTCTTGAACTTCCCCAAAATCAGTATCATCTCCTAATCCTCTAGCTTCTTTTTTGATAATGTCTTCAGAATTCAAATCAGTATCATCTCCTAATCCTCTAGCTTCTTTTTTGATAATGTCTTCAGAATTAAAATCAGTAGTATCGTTTGACATATAATCGCTAGTATCACATCATATTTAACTTGTGTGTTATTTTAAAATCTAGAGTATTACTATATAACAGGTGTGAACCGAAAATTAAAAGTTTTAAAATAAAATTATTAATAAAAACTTAGATAGTCTCAACAATTGAATAGCAATACAAATATGATTATTATGCCCTTTATGGATTTCCTATTTTTCTATATCCTCACGGCCTTTTTGGTTTGATATCGAAAGCGGTGCTAAAATAAGGTTTAAACTTAATAATAAGACTAATGTTTGAAATTGACTTTTAAATCTTATTTTCGTAAAAGTATTTAATATGAATATCAATATGTTTCTCACGAATTGTTTCACCAAATTGCTACCACAATGCACTTGTAAACATAGCAATATTCAATAAGTTCCTCACTTGATATGAAAATCTTTTAAATTCCAGTCTTTCCACTAAAAAAGGTAAATCATATTTAATCTGTATTCTATCTTCATGGGAATTATTATCTCTAAAAATATAATAAAAAAATTAGAAAAAAGTTGTTTTACTTTCCTAAATTCTCTAGTCCTTCGCCAATCTTTCCAACGATATCCTTTCCGCCTTCAGTGATTTTGGAACCAACATCACTAGCATTTTTTTGAAGCTCTCCACCAGTCTGATTGGCAGATTGACCTGCATTTTGCATGGTTTGGTTCGTTTCTTCGGATTGTGCATATCCTGTAAAGATGAATGTCGATACCCCAAGCACAGTTGCGACAACTGTTAGTGGCACTATTACAAATAATTTAGTATATTTCAAACTAAATTTTTTATATGTTTTTGACTATAAAAATTTTTGGTAACAAATTGCTATAAAAAAGTGTGGAATATTGTTTCATTGTTGCTACTAAATTATTCATCTCCATTATGCATTATTGGTTTTTCAAATATTGCCCTGGTGCAAAATATATTCAAAATTACTAGCATTGTGTGGAGTGAAAAAAAACAATTCACTGCAAGGCAATTATCTTGGGCTTAACATATAAAACCTTAGAATACTGGAAATCAAATTCATAGGCTATTCTTAGGGATTAAATAAAAATATTTTATAACAACACAGTAAATGATCAAGTATGCGACATATTTAACATTCCGTTAAAACTTCAACTTTCTAATATATGAGTTTATATAAAATTACTTAAAGCAAATATATAATTTAAATTTTCAAATATTTCAACCATCATTTTTATAATACTAAATTAAGATGAAAATACTAGTCATATTTGAATAAAATATGCCAATATTTAAGAATTCTAAGAGTAATATCTAAAAGATTGAAGAGAATCTAACAGAAAATAATCTAGATTTTAGTCTAAACTAACGTGTGTTAGATAGTTTTAGTCACTTATCTCCATTCTTAAATTACATATATTTCAGTTGAGTAGTTTTTAACAGTTTAGATGATTTAATCCAACGTTGAATTTCACATCAGAGAATAACTAGCTTGAGAGAAACCTATAATTCTTCGTTGATTGCCAAATGAATGAAACAATTAGAACCTTGATAGTCATTGCAACTATTGAATTACCATTGACATTTCTTATTCGAATTTTATGGAATGAACTTTGAATTTATTCCCAAATTAACTTTCAAGTTTTGATATATTTATGGTGTATGGTTGATAGCTATTTTTTATTATGATGTTAATTGTTATTTTAATTCATTATACATTCATAGTACTTCTTTTTAAACTTAAGAATAATGTACAAAGTACTACATTTTAGCATCTTCTTGTTGGTACTATAAATAAAATTAAATAAACTCCAGAAGATTATGTACCTGTAAAGTGAAATCCCGCATTAAGTCAGATCCTATTACCTTGATTTTAAAATTAATTCTTACATAGTTATTGAATCAGTTTTAGAGATAAATGTTTTGAAAATTAATCTGATAAACGAATTACCTTGGATGGAAGATTAGATAACAGGAGAAATATCAATTCAGAATTATGAATGGTCTTAAAAAAGAAAAGAAGATTATTTGGCTAAATCTTGTAATCCTTTACCAATAGTTTCAGCAAGACCCTTTGCACCTTCACTAATATTTTCTCCTATGTTCTTTGCTCCTTCAGTAATGTTGGAACCAGCCTCACTAGCATTTCCTTGAACTGCTTCACCTGTTTGATTGGCAGATTGACCTGTACTCTCTCCTGCTTGATTTGCTGAGGCACTAGCATTATTCATTGATTGATTCATACTTTCGGCTTGTGCTAATGCTGATATAGTGAATGTCGATAAAGTGAGCACTGTTCCAAGGAAGATGGCTGTTGCTACTGTCGGTACTATTAGAAACAATTTATTGTATATCATTTGTTAAT
>DASVEV010000159.1:0-11242 GCA_036380415.1 Nitrososphaeraceae archaeon | reverse complement strand
CTTAGTTAATGATTTATTATCAAGACAACAGAAAGATCCTGATAGTGCACCCTTTTACATGGTTGAAATGTTTACAGAGGATGGAACAGATGAAGAAGCAAAAAGAGAATTTATAATCAGAAAAACAGGAATGGCACCAGCTATATATGATAATGGTACTCATTATGTAACCAATCAGAGACTTACACTGGAGATACTCAATGAATTAGCTGAGCCAGAAGATGTCATAAAGATTACTGGTGATTTTACTGGTAATTTAGGAGGGGTAGGTGCATCACATTCGAGGAGAGAGGCAACAGAAACAGGCGAATGATCTATGAGGCTTAAATCGAGTGAATTTTATTATGAATTGATACAAGAAAAATAAAGATAATTATAAATCTATTTTTTAAGTAATGACATTACTTCACTAATTATTTTTTCATGGTCAGCATCTATTTCGGTGGTTACTAAAAGAAGATGATCATTTTCGAGAGGAATAGTGATACGTTTAATTTTTTCATATACAGCCATAGCATATTGTCCTTTTCCAATTTTTGAGGCAAGAGAATTACGCAAAGACCATCTTGCTAAAGCCTGGATATTGGACCTTTTAGTTTCTTCCGGAGATAATAAATTCGGAATTCCTTCTCTTTGCCCACCGTATTTGATCTCACCGGAATCATCACAGACAGCTGCAAAACGGACTTTCTTATCCAAATTCATAATATCCTTAGTTAGTGAATTATTTTCCATAATTGAGAATATATGATTAATCTTATAAGTTTTGTTTAATTTATGACATAATTTGAAGAATAATTTACCTGTACAGAAAGTAGCTCTTCCAAATAATGATTAAAATATGAAATATAGAAAAAGGCTGGATAATTAATAAAAATATCTTTTCAAAGGGTCACTTTTTCTTGCATTTAAAATTATCTTTATCTAAAGAAGTGGGGGACTTACCACCATTAAATTTCCAACTATTAGCATACTTGACTGATCCCAATTCACAAGCAGATATTTTTGTTATGATTTCATCTACATTGGGAGACATGAGAGTACCTTGAAAAGTTGCATGTCCTAAGCCAAGTGCATGTCCCATTTCATGTTTTGCAACATGTTCTAAAGTCTGTTTATCTAATGTAAAACCATATGATTTTTTAGAGATCGATATATCCACCTGGGCGATAAGTCCCAAATGATCAAAAAATGTCACAGTTTTTCCAACTTTTTTTCCTTTACCCTTTTTAAAGTCAATTTCTATATCGGCATCGGTGTCATCTTTTACATATTTGAAGTCGACTCCACCGAGGGCTTTTTCCCAATCATTTATCGCTAGCTTCACAATTTTCGCCAAGTCTGATCCACCATTCTTAATAGAAAATGTTAATATCCCGTCGTCTAAAGCTTTACCCCATGCACAACACAATTCAATCTTTTTCTTTGAAGAAGAATCACCTTTTTTTGCGAAAGCTTCATCGGCGTGAAATGTTATTATTGCCATGAGGAGAACGATACCAATTATTGTTGCAGCAATGTATACTCTCATCTTAAAATATCACTTATTTTAGGTATGATTACTAACAATGTACCTTCTAGTAGATTCTTTCCTTTCTTTAATAAAATTCCCATTTGTCAAAGATATAGAAAGATAAAATCGAGCTTTTCTACATAAAACTATCACTATACAATGTTGCATATGATTATATTTTGTTTTTAATATTTATCTAGTTCACTTGTATATTCTCTATTTATATTATAGATAATATTATAATATAATAATAAGAAACTTTGTACTGTAAAATTTATACATAGTATATCTACCTTATCCATTCAATATTGATCTTTTTGATATTTAAGTAAAATATAAGCCCCAAGTTATTCACGAGAGATTATTATTTATTACCTTGTTATTAACCATCCTACTAGATATTTAAAATATTTTTAGAGTATACATATTTTCCTATAATACCTACATAATTATCGAATTAACTGAGTACAATGTTTACTAAATAGTCTTCTTCTTCACTAATAAAGTTCATATATTTAAAAACCTTGCATTTTATCTTTAACTTTCTATCATTTTATTTTAATGATGCCAAATTTAATCGGTTTATTTGTTTCTATCTTGACACAGAATATTTATCCTTTTTTAAAAAAAAGTTGATCTCAAACGTGGCAGTTACTAAATTAGATTTTCTCATTGGTAAGGTTATAAATATTGTATACGAAGAGAAAGTAATATAGGATCAAAAACAGTATACTAGCTCGACTATTCTTCATTTGCATCATACTAATTATAATTTAATCAAGTTGTAAGCAAATATATAAATAAAATAACGGATCCAAAAAATAGATTTCTACAGAAAGTTTTGGATTCTCTTTGTAGCTTTAGCGGTAATATCATTTTTTCCTTTTTTTTCCTTTCTCTTTTTCTGTAGTAGTATGATCAACCTTGGATTTGCTTACAAAGTTAAAAGTATATGCTAGATAGATGAAAAGACCAGTAATAATAATTAGTAAAGCGTAATATGAAATGGTATCACTATTTAAATAAGTACCGTAAGCCATTACAGCTACACCGATAAGCAAAATTGTCACGCCTATTTTTACAGGTTTTGAAAAATTATTCAATATTTTCATTAATCATTAATTATTTATTATATAGACTTATAGTATTTTCTATTTTTAGAATAACGTTGTCTAATCAAAGGTAATCGCTGAAATATTATTCCAGCTTATATTGATAAAATATTTGTAATATTATCACCTTGAATGAATAAATTCTTTTTGTTATATAAGGGGAAAAATTGAAACATAAAATTAGTTTCTTATTTGAGGATGTTAAAAATTTTAAAAATGTAAAATCTAATTAAAAATTGAATATCAAATATTACTTACTCTAATAAGAATAGATCAAGGTAGAAGCCTTTTAATAAATAGTGATAAACATTCATTAGTTGTATATCAAGCAATTATTGAAACAAGTTTATAAGAAATTCATTAAATAAACATCTGTTTTTTTCAGTTAATTAGATATTGATAAATGATATTTACTTTTAGTTATTTGATTAATATAAGTTTCGATAGAGACTACTAAATCTTCATATTCATCTTTAATTTTTGCTACTTCGCTTTCAGAATCTTTTAGATACAATTCTATGTTCTGAAGTTCCTGATTATAACTTGCGTTTTTTCTTTTTAATTCATTTAATTTAGAAATAACGTGCATATTTTTATTACTATTCAATTTTTTAATTTCACTATTTAATTTTTCTTCCTTTTCCTGATAATTGGGTAATGCATTTATTATATTATCTAAATAAGACTCTATTTTCTCTGACTCTTTTACTATAATTTTACCTTTACTAATCGCATTTTTAACTTCTTTTATTAAATTCAAATAAGTAATTAAATCGTCAAATATCTTCCATGGTTGTTCTGTCATTATTTCAATTCTTTGAACAATTAATTTATTTAATCCATAAGAATATTTGTTCATCGCTCGACTCACCTTGCTAAAAGCATTAATTAACTCTTTATGAAGATTATCCTTTTCGAGGTCGAGAGATTGTATTTTTATTACTACATCTTTTGATTCTAAATATTTTTTTGAATCAGTCAAATTCTTTATTTCAATATTCAATTTTTTAATTTTAATTTTCATTTCATCTAATTGAAATTGTTTTGTTTTGAATTTTTCTTCCTCTAATTTAATCAATTCAATTTTCTGTATTAGCGCATCGATATTGTCAAAACAATTTTGAAGTGGTTGCCTTTCTTTTTCAAAATTATCTATTTCATACTTGCATTGCATTGATAATGAAGATATATTTTCAAATTCTGTTTTAAGTTTATCAGCATATTTGCTTATAAAAAAATTGAACACTTTTTTATGGGACTTGCTAACTTCTGAAAATCTATTCACCATTGAATCTAGTCTTTCATGCAATTTGATAACATCATTAAGAGTGGCAGGGGAAGGAATATTTGAGGAAAGTTCCTTTCTAATGGAATTGATTACCATTTTTTTTGAATTCACTACTACTGATTCAAAGCTACTTTCGTGAACATCAATCTTCGTAGATTCTAAATCTGAAATTAAGGCTTTAATGTTTCCAATAGGTTTTTGTGTTAAATGTCTTATTTTATTAATTCTCCCTGTCAGGATCTTAGTCTGGCTAAGATCAATTTTTTTAATTATATCCTTTGCTTCAACTATTGAAATTGTTCTTCTCTCTTCAGTTTCTCTTGTTCTTATCTGGTCGATTGTATTGGGATATTTTGGCTTTATTCTCTCTTTTTCAGATTTCTTTTTAAAAATATTGAAAAAAGGTGACAACAATTAATATGATAACAACAATAAGAAAAATCTTTTTATTTTATCAAAAGACTTAACCAAATGTTCGTAATTATTTTTTTAAGGTCTTTAATATAATTAGTAATTTGATATCCAAGAAAATATACTTTTATAGGTAGATAGTTTAGCAAGGTTTCTATGAATATTCAGAAAAATGGAAAATCTGATAATGGTATTTTATTTATCTTTATTTCTTTATCTGTTTTTTCAGCTACTATATTAAGTTATATTATACACTTAAAATTAGATTTTTTGTTAATGGATATTATAATATGGATAGGTTGTTTTTTTATTTATTTTATTATATTTAGACGTAAAATAATACTCTCTCTTCACATCATACGAAATAAAATAAGAAAAAGTACTGCCTGGTCACCATCTTTTAAATTGATAAATGGACTGTGCTGGGCAGCTCCTTTCGGTTTAGGAGCATTAATTCCTTCTATTCATGAATATCTAATTCTGGCAGGAATTGGTTTAGGAAATCTATCTACATTCTTCATATTTATGGTAAAGAATAATCTTAAAAATTTGGATCAATTTATTGTAGGATTAATTTCTATAATCTCAATTGGAATAATTATTTTATTATATAATGAAAACATAATTGACAAATCTTCTGGTGATTTTTTAGCTAGAATCTTAATATCTGTTGCTTATGGAATTGGAGGAATATATTCATCTATGATAAAATCCGAATAACAATTTAATTTCATAAATTTACTATTAATTGTGACTTTTTAATAGAATACTTTAATATGTTAACATAAAAGAAATATTTTCTTGTTTTTATATAACCTTAATTTATTTGATTTTAAGTAGCACGGAGTAAATATATTGAATTCTCTTAATAAATATGATATTAAAAAAAAGAATAGCATGAAATGTCTAAAACAATTCAATTTCATTACAGAAAACAAAATTAATTAGTATTACTTAGTAGTTATAATGAGAATTTTTAATTAATTTGTTAATGTGTGAGGTAAAATAAACAATTAATAGTTTTTATTTTTGATTATTTTCCGATCTTAAATAAGTGCCAATGTCCATTAAAGTATTTATTGTTACTTTTCCATTCTCTTTGATTTTAGTTATATGAAATCTAGATCTACCAATTCCTAACAATTCCTTTGATTTATTTAATATCAAAAGGATTGAATTTTCTTCAATATTTGGTGATGCATAAAGAATTGAATTGCCAAAAATATCTCTACCATAAAGAATTAATTTTTCTCCGTTACTATCGACAATAACATATAAAAAACTATTACTATTTTTAGCTACAATATCAAAGAAGGCTATAGAAGGTATAAATTTTTTTTTTTGAAGGTTACCTATTGGTAATCCTCCATAACAAGTATAAGGATAAAAAATCAAACTTTTTAAAACTACAGGAATAATAAATAGGCATTTAAGATTGTTTTCACACGCTTCTACTGCAAATTCTTTATCATGAAGATAATTAAAAATTCCCCATCTGTTGAATTCTCTAAGTATTATAGTCTTTTCTTGCCTTGTTAACTCTCTTAACATATCATTTCGCAATATTGTTTAATCTAATCTTTGCAATAAAAAAGCCGGCTGTATTGTGAATGTGAGGGTAGAACCTTTTTGTAAACTGGATGGATTTATCCATAATTTTACCTCCAAATTGTAATAAAGAATCAACACCATAATTAATAGACTCTATTGTAATATCAAATTTGTCTATCATAGAATTTATTATGAACTCGTTTTCTTCTGGCGCTAATGAACATGTAGAATAGACCAGTAATCCGTTAGGCTTTACTACCTTGAGAGCTGATTCAATCAATTGAGATTGCATGAGACTACAATATTGGATTGTTTTCTTCGAATAGGTAGTTTTTCTTATCGGATCTTTCTGCATTATTCCATCACAAGAACAAGGAGCATCAAGTAATACTTTATCAAATTTTAAATCATAATTTATTATTTTTTCTCCTTTTAGATTCCATAGAACAGTGTTGATAACACCACATCTAGATAGATTAAACATCATTTTTCTTAACCTTTTTCTTTCTGATTCAAGAGCAAGAATTGTCCCCCTATTATTCATTTTTTGAGCCATGAAGGAGGTTTTGCCTCCTGGTGATGCTGCCATATCTAAAACCATATCATCATCTTGAATATCTAAGGATTCTACAGCTAGACATGAACTAAGGTCTTGAATGTAATAATATCCAGATAAATACTCCATAGTAGCTCCTATAGGGTACTTTGATTCCTTAATAAGAAAAACTTCGGATAGGAGGGTTTTCTCCAATTTAATATCTTTTTCTGATAATTTTTTTTTTATAGTATCAATATCAATTTTTAATGTATTTATCCGAATATATTGATTCGATACTCTATTATTAATATAGTCAAGAAATTTTTCTGTCTCTGGAACAATAGTAAGGTACCTTGCAATCATCCATTCCTTGAATTTATATTTCGTTGCCAATTGAGATGATTTTTCAGATTTTGGAAGAATAATACAAGACATTAATTTTAAATATAAAAGAGGTAAATATTTTAATCTTAATAAAATAAAATGATTGTAGTTTTATAATCTATTATTATTTTTATAAAATCTTTTAGAAATATTTTATTATATAAGTCAAAGAATAAGAGTAATCTAAAAATCTCTACTACCGATTGAACTAAATGGTAAAAATATTGGAGTTTTAAATATTGGTTTTGATGCCATTGCCCTCAGTTGTTGTATCCTCGTGGGCAATATCAAAAAACTGGATTGTATTAATCTTTTAGCCCACAAATTAATTGTAGAACGTATTCATTATACTCTATTACGCTTTAAAGTGTTCGTTGAATCTTCTGTCTACTATTTGGCACTGATCAAATATAATAGACTTATCAGAACGTTAATTGTTGCTTTCCTTTCTTTATAAAATATTATTTTTTACTTCTAGAATTAAATGAGTATATTCAAACGTTGGACTAAGATTGTTAATTTATGTTAGTCACTTAATTTAATATGTGATTATCATTCATTCTTCATACTACAAATCACTAAAATGATATGGGTAAGGATTATGCAAGATGTAAATCTGATGTGTAGATGAAATTACAGTTAAACAGGAGGATAATTATATACAGTGTATTGGTTAAAAATATTTATACTAATTTATCAACAGGTCTAGAAAGACTATTGGATAATTTGATAAAAGCCATTAACAAATAGTGGTCAAAAGCCAATAGTTCACTAAATTAAGTAGAACCCTCTATAACATAGTGATACATAATGCCTGGTTGGTTTATTTCAGATTTCCAAATTTATCTACTTAAAAAAATTAAAAAATATACATTGGTATTAATCATTCAAATAAGAATCTATTAATATTTATACCTCAAACTAACTAATTAATGAAATTTGATTCAAACCAAATATTAAACAGAATTGGCAAAAAAAAAGTTTCAGATTTTATTGAATCTGCCAATATATTTAATTCAAATGAAAATATCTCTAAAATTCTTGGAACTCTTATAAAAATTAAAGATTATAGTGTATATTTTAAAAATGGGAATAAAATAATAGCTATTAATTTAAGAGACATCCTTTCCGCTAGAGAAGTTCATTCTCAAAAATTAAACTCTATTGCAAAAAGTACTCCTACAATTGAAGAAGATAGCAATATTAGAAGAGCTGCAGGGCTGATGAGCCTTTACAGATTGCGATCTCTTCCTGTAATTGAAGATGGAGAAATAATAGGACAAATCACTACAAAATCAATTGTTAAATCTATGGAACATACAGATATTAAGATTAGATCTACAAAAATAATGACTGCGAATCCAATTAGCATACATGAGAATGATTTAGTATTGACAGCTAAAAATCTAATGATACGACATAGGATTGATCATGTACCTATAGTAGAAGACAGCTTGAAAGGAATTATTACTTCATTCGATATTGCAAAAATACTTCTTACAGCAGATAATAATGATAACGTGTATCGTGGTCTTACAGAACATACAAGACCACTGGAATTTCCTGCTAAGGGTATTGCTGATAAGAATACAACTACCTCGAGTGTAGATGACTCGATTGCCAAGGTTATCCATTTGCTCAACTCCAATAATTCAACTTACTCTATTGTTACATTAGGCAATGAAATTCAAGGTATAATAACACATCGAGACATAATTTCATTACTTGGAGAAAAGGTAGAAGAAGATGTCCCGGCTTATATAATTGGTCTACCTGATGATCCATTTGCATCTGAACTAGCAAAAACGAAATTTAATGCACTTGTTAAATTCCTTAAAAAGACAATGCCAGATTTGGAAGAAGCTAGATGTAGAATAAGATTATCAACTGTCCGAGGTAAAACTAAAAAATACGAGATAGAAGTAAGTATATTCACACCCACTAATAGATATAGTTACAGGAATGAAGGTTCAGACCTTGCTACAATTTTTGACCAGATGAAGGATAGTTTAAAAAACAAACTAACCCAAAAGAATCAAAAACATCAAAGGAAATAAAAAAAATAGAACTACTGACAGTATAGTATATACTTTTTTTACTTATTCTCCGCCTTTACATTTTCAACTATTGCTATTGTACGTTTTAGGATAAATAATTAAAGTGAAACATATAGAGTATATCAAAAAATGTGCTAGGAATCTATCACAGGAATTTAACATGGAGAGAAAAGTAATAGCATTTCACCTTATTACTTTAGAAAAGGCAGGATTTGTAAACAGTGAATTTGGTATAATAATAAAAGACCTTCTGCTGTAAAGTATTAAGAGATTACTCCAAAAGATAAAGAGATATTTGAAATATCTGAAAGATTTTAAAGAAATGAGACGACAATTAACACTTTTTTATGGATAAGGTAAGTATACAGAACCCAAAATAGGCATATTTAATAGCTTGTTTCACCTATACAGTGTAATGGATTTTTCTTCTACAGGATCTATAATGTATTGTAGAACATGTAAAGAATACATGGTAATTAATGTTGATGAAAAAAATCCAAAGAATTACAATTGCTCTAGCTGTCACTTAGAACTTGTACCAGTTTTAGATAACTAGAATTGAATTAATTCCTTTTTATTTTAGGTATAATACAACTATACGCTTATGCATGACAAATAAGGTATTACAATTGGTTTTCCCTAAAGTGATTAAAACACTTTGGCTATAGAAGATTAAAGTTTTAACATTTTTTGGATTCCATTTTTATTTTTCCAATCCGTTATCTTTATGAGTCATGCATATAAAATTCTCAACTTATACTGATACATTTCACAAATAGATAATTAGAAAATTTTAAAGCAATTAAATAGTTACTATCAAGGTCCACAAACAATTATGACCTTTTCGACTCCTCGTATAAACATCTCATTCCTTCGGTTATATTGTAAAACTTTAAAGATTACTAACTTCAATCCTTAAGAGTTTGGTTACAATGAAATGGATTGACAAAAAGAATATGAATAGATGTTCTATTAACAAATTTATCGCTATATGATGTTTTTATCTATTGTAAATATAAATATTGTCTTGATTTGAAGATTGATCTCTTAAAACTATTATATTCTTTGGAATGAAAATGTAATATTTTATTTTTATCTTTTAAATATTTCTCGTAATTTGTATTTCTAAACTCCCGACTCATAATATAGTTATAATACATAAAAATTTAAACAAGTATTATGTATCTTTTTTAAATTTAATTAATACAGGATCTTAAAATAAATCTTCGCTATTATTTTTTTTTATATAATATTACATATAAATTCATTAAGAATAAGATATTACGAATAAAATCATAGTTATGGCCATTGTGAAAGACCATACTACTTTATTCCAAGTAAAAATTTTTTGTCCATCTAATACTCCAAATGGTAGTAAATTAAACATAGAGATCCAGGCGTTAAAACTTGCTCCAATACTAAAGTAAATTGAAAAAGGATACAAATATGAAAGCAAAAGAAATGAAAATCCCATTACTAAATTCGTCATAGGTCCTATCAGAGCAACTTTTCCAAGCTTTTCGTTATCTGAAATCCCAACAATAACTGCTCCTGGCGCAATAAATTTAAACGGTATGAATGGAATAGCAGATATTGCTGTAACAATTAAACCATATAGTTCTGCACGAAACTCAGCCCAACTTCCATAGAAATTAGCTAAAAATTTGTGGGCTAGTTCATGAAAAAGAAATGCTATTATAAAAATAACCAAAAATTCAAAGGAGATATACCGGTAATTATTCAATGACATTCCTACTAACAATACCAAAAAAGTTGCTAGAAGTAGGTGTTTTATTTCGGTTCGAGAGAACCGGATATTGATAGTTTTACTAAAATCATCAAGGAAACTACTTTTTATGGAATTATGAGGAAATAGGTTGGTTTTTCTTTTTTCAGAAAATTTGTCAATCGCCCTACAAAAATGATTAATTGGAAGACGATGATCTGTGCAAAAAAATTCTTTACAATAATTACATTTAAAGAGAAAATCCTCTCCATTACATACATAACATCTCATATATCCTACTCTAAGAAGCAAGATATATGAGTGCCGCTGAGAAATACTGAATAACCTTGTATATGTATAAATAAATGAAAAATTTAAGAAGTATTTAATTTAGTTTAAACAACATCAAACATGGAAAATACCAATCTTGAAAAATTTCAGAACAGAACTAATCGCTATTAGACTATTGGCATTTTTAGAAGCCAAAAATGAAACGAGTTAGGATTAGAAACCATTTTGCATGGTTTGATTTGACCGAAATTAAATGAACCTGACAATATTGATTTGTTCCTCATAGACCATTTGTAAAACCTCTAGTTTACATGTTTGGCTAGGTATGGCAGATGAAAAAGCAATAGAAAAGCGTTTCAAGCACATAATAT
>DASVEV010000158.1:0-11385 GCA_036380415.1 Nitrososphaeraceae archaeon | reverse complement strand
TCCAGAAGGTAGTGCGGCACTAAACTACCTCGTCTCAAGTATCGACAATAGATTAATGAAATTTCCAACTGGACATGTTGGATTAATTGCTAGTAGCTATTCACAACTAAATGTACTTCCAAGAGTAGGAAAATGGTTGTTTTCTAGGTCTGATATGTAGTAAGATAAATTCATTTTACTAAGTGTCAATTAAGGATCTTTTAATAAATGATAAATTAATGATGGATGATATCATGTTTCTAAATATTAACAATTTTGTATTAAGTGCTATACAAGATATGTGTTTTATTAACAAACTTTTTTTATTTGCTTATGAAGATAATTATAGATGATACCCTATGAATTTATTTATTCATTTACAAATACCGTATTACATCTTGATGAGTCAATTCGTTGGGTTGGTTTAACTAATAGGGAGGGTTTAATTCTTAATGAAAAATACCGTGAAAAGCTACATCCTCTCCTAACGGAAGAAGAGAATGAGGAATATGCTTCTAATGCAATTTCAAGACAAAGAACCAGATCAAAATTTGAGCAAAAAATAGGGAAATTAATATATGCATTTGGGAAATATGAAAAACTTAATAGAGCTACTATTCCTATAAACGGTAATTACTTTTTGCTTTTAAGTATAGATTCAGACGAACTAAATTTTGATAAAATAATTATGGATAAACTTCTACCTTTAATTAGTGAAACTAAGGAACAATTTGTATCTATTTAATAAAAAAAATTAACAGGTATTGTATAGTAATAAATATTAAAAATAATTTTTTAAATATAAGAAATAAAAGTAATCAATCAGCATATATATAAGTAATCTAGATAAATTTCACACCACAAGTGAATTATATTAATTGAATAAATTTAATTTGAAATATTATAGTTGGTTGGCTTAATATGGATTATTATTGTCTATTTTAAAAGAACCATGGAGAAAGTTACTAATTATTTTAAGCAAGCAATAAGAATTTCTTTAATTTAATATTGTTATATCACATAGCATTAATAATTATCGTTTTTTAATATTGTGATTATTATAGATCGTCAAAAAATAAATTAATTCAAGCAATAACTAATTATACTGTTAATCATATTATCGTTTTCAGTATTAATATTGTCGAGACAAAAAATCATGATTATCGATGATGAGATTGATATCACTAATTTATTTAAAGAAATTTTAACTAATGCCGGATATCATGTGGAAGGTTTTAATGATCCTTTAAAAGCATTAGCAGAGTGCAATATAAATCATGATAAATATGTCTTGATAATTTCAGATGTCCGAATGCCTAAAATGACTGGAATAGAATTGGTAAAAAAAATAGCTGAAATTGATGATAACATAAAAGTAATCTTAATGACTGCTTTTGATGTCACGGGAGAAGAATTAAAAGAAGTTGAAATTGAAAAATTTTTGAATAAACCGGTTCATTTAAAGAAACTAGTTGATATAGTTAAAATGTCTTTGTCAGACGAATAAGGGCTAACAAACGTTGTCTCAATTGTATACCTGCAATAAGAAATTAAATGGATTTTAATTCTGATTCTAACATCTTATTTTTTAAATACGAATCTATATTTTTTATAACATTAGGTTGTTCTTCAAGGTATCTCTCCATTCTTTTGTCGCTATATTTTATATCAGAATAAGTTATTATTCCATTTTTCAAATTATATCTATATTTAATTGTTATAAATCCCGAGAGAATCTGACCTTCACCGGGAAATTTTATAGCAATTAAATCATAAAGCTCAATTGAATTAGAATTAGATTTGGATGTCTTTTTATACTTTTTAGTATTAGACACCATTTTTGGGAGTAATGTTATATGCTCTTCATAATTTAAATAGATCTCAGTATCTGTAAAACAAGTTTCATTAAATGTCATACTCAATACTTTATATTAGCCATATAAACTATTTAACAGCTAAGATAAATTGTACTTATACCAAACGTTCTGTAAAGATTTATGAAGGTTAAACATCTAATCATTACAATTGACTCTATTCTCTTTAATACCATTCTATAATAGCAATTAAGTAGTCTAAAAAATAAACATATATCAAAACTAAATATTTCTCACATTTAATATTATAAATTATAAATAGAGTCATTAATTCTTTAATCGTTTTGTCAATTAAAAAATCATTCAATCGTTCTATGCTTTATATACTCGAATGATCAATTTAAAATTTTGATATATATTTATTATGTTGATAAATTTTTTTATACTAGAATTTACAATCAGGGATGTGATTATTTCAACCCAACATTACTAGAATTAAATGATTCTAAACGTGAATATTATAGATAATATATATTCAAACATTTAAATTTTATATTGTCTAGCTTAATTTATGGAATCAGAGAGAAATAATATAGTTGTTGAGGATTGGCAAGCGGTAGTGAGCAAACCTGTTTATTCGAGTAATGGAAAAGATATTGGAATTGTTAGAGCGGTGCAGCCAGAATTTTTAATTACTTCCTTTGGCTCAATAACACAGGATAGGTATCTTATCCCTAAGACTTCTATCCAATCATTTACAAATGGAATTATCTATATTAATGAAGACTCGGATTTTGTAGAAAAGAATTTTAAATTTGAATAAGATGATACCAAATGGAAAATAAGAATTTCATTAATGAGTCTACTTCTTCTCCTCCAAATAATGGTATCACTGCCGCAGAACAACTTAAATCTTCTTACAAACAATTCTTAGCAGAATCTGCGAAATTATTTCCTAAAGTTGATCAAAAATTATTACTAGATATGATATATCTTGAAACTACATATAAGGATTGGGAGGGTAGTGTTTTATTAAAGATTGTATATTCTTCACATTCTCAAGTGGATACAAACAAAAAGAAAGAGGAAATATATAACAAGTATCAAAAAATGCCTGATGAGGTAATAGAGGGTAGAACATTGAGGGTTAAACTCATAAGAATGTACATTAAAAATATAGAGGAATTGATTACTAGTGATACTGATATTGAGTTCATTACTGGGTCAGCTACCCTGGCTCCATCAGATTCCTATTCCGATTCATCATAAATTGTAATTCAATTAACTTAGGTCTATAATTATTCAACGACCTATTTTATATTTGTCCTCAAAGATATACCCATTATAAATTCTTATTATACAGCGAAGATGGAAGAAATTTTATTAAATATGGTATAAAAGAATACCAATAATTATCAACTATTTTACCAGGATAGGAATGGGTTATTTATTTGCATACTTAGATTTATATCATAATATCTCAATAAAAATTTTTAAAAAAACATATTTATGATAATTAATGAGTTATATTTAATTACATTATTTGTCTTTAAGAATTCAGTTTAACCGCTTTTTCTTCCACCACTATGAGAGGCTTTACCACCTTCTCGCGCAACTCTTACTCTTGTTTCGTTATCGGTAGCTTGTAATCCTCTCTCATTATGAGGAGCTTTACCACCTTCTCGCGCAACTCTTACTCTTGTTTCGTCATTGGCTGATGCCAATCCTCTATTAGTAATTTTCCTATTATCTTTAGCCATTGCCTTTGATTAAGCATCAATTTATTAAAAGGTTATAGATAAATTATAGAAATTTTTTCTAATGAATTAAATGTTATGATCTTAATGACAACATCATAATTATTGAGAATGTAGTAAGAATTACTGCAAGGTGGATTAAGACCCAATTAATACAAGAATTTCAAGCAAAAACTAGAGAGATGATCTTCGATCACCTAAGGATAATGATTTTGTTGAAAAAGATTCATAGACTATATGGTAATGATTTATCCATCTAAGGGATTATTTCGTGGTTTCATTAGTTCTAGCAGTGATTATGGGAAAACAGAAGTTGATCATGAACATAGAATGTATGCTAAAAAAAATAATTTAAACCTACACAAAATAATTACTTATACATTTATACAACAATCGGAAAAAGGAGATATGCAATTCATTAAGAATACATAATAGGATCATGCTTTACATCCTGAATTAACTGGGATTGTTCTTGTTGTTGTTTGATGGATTTGATTAAGTTATTTAACTTATGCTTCATATCTTCACCTTCTTTTCTCAATTCGGCTGTGTCTATTTTAAAGTTGTTATTATGGATTGTTTTTTGTAATAATTCAATTGTCAATGCAGCACCATCTGGATCTGGGATTCCTGAGTAAGTAGGGATAAAAATTACTGAACAATGAATATTATGTGAGAGAGAGGAAGATAATAAACCCCCGGCGATACCTCCTATGAAAGTAGTTGAGCCTTCTATTAAAGACTCAATATTTAAATTCTTTTTGTTACTATTGGAATGGATTATTTTACTTTCATCACTTGAGAGAATAATAGGACTACGTTCGGTCTTGGCTGTAGGCTGAGAATTAACTTCCGTATTAGAGACTGGTCTTATAGCCATTCCATCAATAACAAAAACATCATTAATACCAAAATCTTCAGCCCACTTACCAAGAGCATCTAGTACTGAATGCATTCCATTGATCATTATAGGAGCTTCACATACAAGTGCACAAATTGTGCCATCTACATTTGAGTATATCCTAAAAGGATGATGTAATTTACCATCCATAAAAATAACGCCTGGAACTATAAATTCCGACTCGAAACAAAAAATTTGTTGCATGTCTAATTTTTTAATGATATAATTAATACTTATTGAACCGACCAAACCAGGGCCAGGAAATCCAGCAATAAGTAAAGGATTCTTTAATTTTATTGTATTAGGTAATGAAAATAAGGAAGTTTTTCCATCATAAGAAGAAAATTTAGTATGTCGTACCATTTAAATATTCTATATAAAAATGTGATACATACTATTTAATAGTAAGCGGGAGAGATCTTAATTAAATGTCACTTTATATTTGACAATCTAGCCTTTACTTTTAAAGTGATTGAATAAGAGAAACTAGTGAATATATCAGTAAAACTTTCAATATTAAAATTTCAAATAGGATAGAGTATCTTAATTGTCATTAAACAAATACAAGTAATTATATTTATTAGCGAAAAAAAATTTTGTAATTGTGACCTATACTAATTAGATGACCACATAATTGTTTTTAGTCTTCATAAACAAAACGAATCTTTGAATGAACCTTTTTTTTAATACATGTTGCAAAGCAACGGTTGCAGGAAATTAATAATATAGTTAGGACATTAAAATCGCTATTATCTTTATTAGGACACGATAAGCGATTAAGTAAAAAATATAGGTGAAACTTGTAGAATGCTATATTTTCATCCTTCTATAAAACTTATTGATTAAGCAGCATTTCCATCTCTTCTGCGGATGGTTCATTCTTTCTCTCAAATTTAGATGACGCAACTGTCGATGAAAGATTTAACCACAAAGAGCTACCATCGTATTTTATAATATATTTCTTCGGAATGTAGTAGAGATGAACATTTGCAAATCCTTCCCTAACCACAATAAATTCATTCCCGACTTTATCTACATCTCCTATATCTATATTATCAGTGGTTCTCACATGCTTGTGAATTATTTCTTCCCATGGGACTTTTAATTCCTCCTCCATCGTTTGTGTTTTTATCTCAACACCTGGTTCTTTTGCCATAAAAGGAATTAACTGAAAATCATCTCCTTTCTCTATATCTTGTAACTCTGTTTCGAGAGGAGGTGAATCTCTTTGATATTTTTGCTTTATCTCTTCCTTTTCTAATGAAGAATATATTGTATCACCATCATAATGCTGCAAATACTTTTTAGGGATGAAATAATGCTTTTTGCTAATTACCCCATCTTCAACCTCAACAAAATATTGACCGACACTTTTTATTTTCCCTATTTCTTCGTCGTCGGAGGATTTGACTTCCTTCTCCATTACTTTATCCCAACTCATTTGAGCTCCTTGACCTCTAGTAGAATCTTGATCCTCTCCTGATGCAACAGGGTAATATTCAGGTATATCGTTTTCATAATTAGGATGTTTTTTCTTCAAAAATTCTTTTCTTTTTTTATAATTTTCATCCTCCAACATATCACCTGAAGGATTGGATTTATTCATAAATTTATTTTTTATTTCATCTTCTGTTAAAGAGATAATAATATCATCATCCTCATATCCTTCAACAAAATATTTAGGAACGAAAAAATGATCTTTGCTTACTATGCCTTTTTCTATCTGTATATAATCTTGAGATATTTCTTTTATCTTTCCAATTTCCTTATTATCTATAGATTTGGCATTTTTACCTTTTAATTTATCCCACGAAAGACCAACTGTCAATTTTCTCAATAGTAAACTATACAACATATAATTTATTAGTTTATTAATAAAACCAAAACTCTGGAAACAAATCAATATATTCTTTATATTTCATGTTGATCAATTAAGGTATTATGGGGAATGAGGGAGGTACATCAGGTCCTACTATCCTTTGGGATGAAATCAAGGATAAAAAGGTTAAATCTGTTGACGGTGAAAAGCTGGGAAGAATAGAAAAAATATCTCAAAATCACTTAATGATTGAAGAAGGTTTTCTAAAAAAGAAAAGGTTCTGGCTTCCTAAATTTTTGGCTGATGTATATGATGGAAACCATTTATGGCTAGATATTAACAAAGAAGAAATCAAAAAGCGATATTATTATGATGAAGAACCAGCATCATCGGAATATGACTTGAATATGAGCGAATTCAATACAAAGTACGGTAAAAGTAAGAGCAATGCTTCGAATGATAAAATAAGATTAAAGGAGGGCACGGAATTAAAGACTAAATCTAAGAAGGGCTATAAGAATATACGCGATTTGAAATAAATTTGGGCAGAGGTTAAACTTTAGCCACTTGTACAATTATTGTAAACACAATAATCGTTCTTAATTCTTCATGAATTCTTCTATAAAAGAGATATTGTATTATATATTGACTGATCTAAGTTGATATGATAATTCATGAATTCATTTTCTTCAAGAAGCTGTTTTTATTATTTATTTGCAATTTTATTTTCCTCTGATAGGTGAATTATCATTACATTATTTCTAAAAAAAACGGATGACAATAGATATCGTCAGAAATTACGTGGGTAGAAGATATTGTGAGTAAACGTCATTTTTTATAGATTGTTTTTGTATCGTAAGGTCGAGCATGCTTTCTAAAGTATGATAGTGATCTAAAAATTCTAAACCTTTAGGTGTAATTGTTAATTTACTTTCCGAATCAATACTAAGTAAATTTTTCTCAATTAAATGATTCATATATAATTTAAACTGGGTATTGGAAACAAACGATCTATGCATGACTTTTGATTTTTTTGCTCCTTCTACAGATGCTTCTAGTATTGAAGAAATTATCTCTATTCTACTTCTATATTTTGGATTCACAATTAATTATTAACACGAAAGTATATAATGAATTATGAATATGGTAAATCTAATTTCTAAGACTCAAAGTTCTATAATTATGAAGCTAAAGATATTCTATGACGTATTGTATTAATTGTAGAAAATACTAATCTATTGATTATGTTATGATAGTTCTATACTTAATTTTTCTAGTTCAATCTATATTCATATTTTTAAGTTTATAATTATGTTCTATCTCATTAAAATATTATAATTTGAGATCTGATTGTATATCTATTTTATAAAATCAAAGGTGTGAAATGGTAATAGAGGTAGTTTTTAACATCTTTATAGAAAAAGATTTAAGAAAGGAGGTTAATATTTTAATTCTTACAATTACTATTAGATTTATAATAATGAATTAAAAGAGATGAAACGTGTGTAAAAAGTCAACAATAAAGGTTGGGGGTTTATTGTTGTGGTTATGAAAAGAAAGATTTTTTCTGATGAAAAATAATCTATTAATTATATTTGAATATATGAATTAGTAGTTGATAATGTGTCACAATTATAATATATTAAGCTCAGAGCCTGCGGTATTGAGTATACAATAAATATCTTTGAGAATCCAAAATTGGAGCTATTTATGATAAAAAATTGTTTAAGAAAAAAAATTATTTGAATAAGTCTCCTATTGCTTTTCCTACATTACTGAGAGGATTATCTGACTGATTACCTTGTTGTTGTCCTTCTGTTGTTTGATTACCTTGTTGTTGTCCTTCTGTTGTTTGATTACCAGCTTGAGTTTCTTTCCCTAATTCTTCCATCATAGGAGTAGTGTCATTACTAGTACTAGTTTGAGTATCATTAGTTATACTCTCCAGTTCATCCGCACTTCCAATTCCTGGTTTTCCCGTAGCATAAGGGCCAGAACTAGCTGTTCCCGCTGATTGATTTTGTGAATTGTTTTGTGTTTGGGCTGATATCGGACTAGACAAGATAGTAGATACTATTCCAAAGGATAATAAGAGAAAAATATAGTTTATTCTAGAGCTATTTTTCATGATAATCTTAGTGATATAAACTATAAAACAATTACCATAAGAAATATTTTTATATTGTAGTTAATTTATTTTATAATAAGCAACCTATACGAGCTCTGCATTAGGGTACAAGAAAAAGTATGTTTGTACAATATAAAAAGAAATATTCAATGCTGACCAATGAAAACATATTCCTCAATTGTAATTTATTAACTTCATTCAGGTCATGAGGTATGAATAAAGGTTGTTATAATTTAAATCAGAAGAGGATATAGTCAATACAAAATGACCTTCAACTATTATGAGTTAACCTAAATTTATATTTGGAAAGATTTTCTTACATTTGTTATTTAGCATTATTGACCATAGAAAGAAACATTGTATAATAGTACAATAATTAATACGTTAATTATTTGGTATTAAAAAATTGTAGTTAATATATTATATTGTATTACTAATATCATGAAAAACAATATTAAAATTATACATGAAGACCTAAATGCTGGTGGCGGAAGTGAACGCCTAACCATAACTATGATGGAGGCATTAAATGAAATGGGTTTTAATATTGATTTAGAAACTATATCAACTCCTGATTGGAATCAAATTAAAAAGTGGTATGGAAAATTTTCATTAAGAATCGAAAAAATAAAAAAAATAGATCTTTCAAATGTTTTTGGTTCTTCTGAATGCGCAAATGAAAAGAAGAAACAAATAGCATTAGAAGAAGAAAAATATACTTTAATAATAAATACTCATGGAGATATCTTACCATATTATAACTATACTAGCCATAGAAAATTAAAAACAAAGATAATTACCTATTGTCATTATCCTCTAACTCCTAGGTTGATCAATCATGGTTCTTATAAAAAATTTTTAATGAAATTTTTACAGAATAGTATAGTTGATTATGAACGAAACTCCCATGTGAAAGAAAAAGAATTACTATACAGAATATTATCAACATATGATCTTATGATGAAAAATACCTTAATTGTAACAAACTCTCAATTTAGCAAGCAAGCAATAGAAAATTACTATGGCAAAGTGGTCTTATCTATATTAAGTCCACCTGTTGATGTAGAGACCTATCGAAAGGTTGCTTTGAGTAATCTAATAAGAGACAATACAATAATTGTTATTTCTAGGTATAGTCCTGATAAAAAAATAGAAACAGCCATAAGAATAGCTCGAATCTTACACAAATTCTTTAAGAATTTTAAAATGATTCTTATTGGGAATATAGTTAAAGATAACTATGACTATTACAGATATTTGCAATCTCTAATAAGCATGTATAGACTAAATGAACATGTAAAAATACAGTTAAACGTTCCCCTTGATAGTGTGTTAAAAATGATGGCAACTTCTAAAATTTTATTACATCCAACTCTAGAGGAACCTTTTGGTATGTCTGTAGCAGAGGGAATGAGTGCTGGATTAATTCCCGTTGTCCCATTCAAAGGAGGTAATACTGAATTTGTTCCATCTCGATTCCATTTTAAAACCGAAGAAGAAGCAGTAAAAATAATAATTGATTCAATGAAAATATCATTTGAGGATAGATTAAAAATAAGTAAATATCCTGATATTTTTTCAGTAAACAACTTTAAAAGTACTTTAAAAACAATAATCCAAAATATATTAGAAAAGGAGCTCGTCATATCGTCCCCTCAACTAAAAAATAACAATATAATCAATAGAAATTAGTTAGATATTTTTTATTATTTCTTTGAACCTTATTGGTAAATGCAATAAATTTAATTAAGTTACTTTGGAATGTCTTCGCAGGAGAAAAACTGAGTGAAAAACTAATTGATTTTATAAATACAACTAGACAAGAGGTCATGAAATATTCTCTAGCTAAGTGGCCATAGGATATTTAGAAGAAATTCATTATAAATTCTCAACATTCAAATTGTCCTAGGTAAATTCATGATCTTATTGTATTAGGCCTAGACAATAAGGTTACAAAGAAATAATCAAACTTCTATCTATTCGTATTGGTAAAGAATAATTTTTTCATAGTATCCACATGGGCAAATCATAATTAGAATTGTAATTTTAATTAATCCTCCTGTAATTCATGTTTAGAAACTATATTTAATAAGATATAATATAACGTAGATTTGTAAATGGGAGGATAGAGATATATAAATCTCCAATAATAATCAAAAACCCGAATAGAGTCATGGACCAACGGTAAATATTTACTATGACTATTATTTTGAACCGAAAATAAAATATAATTTGTAAAGAGATTAATGTCATGAAGTCTGATAAATGTGATCATAGCATTTCTTTATTATTCGAAGAGGAATTCATTGCTGAAACCCGTTAGTGCCACTGGTTAAATACAGGAGTACATGATGGTTAGAGAACTTATCCTTTTGGTACAGAGATGTCGTCATTGAAATTAGCTATAGAGAAAATATTCGCCTATCTTAAATTAAATACTAATAGTAGTAAACTTTATGGATACAACAAATGGTAATTAATTATAATTATGATATAATATACTATTTCCTGAATCTATCGGTATGTTTAATTGGACTAATTATCTAAAAGGAAAATTAAAAATTCTACAATTTTTAAATATTTGGTATGGTTGCTTTAACATTGGAATTAAATAACAGTCCATATCAATAATCATGACATTTGGTTAATGCTCATTTCAGTAAGAATGTAGAGGTGGATAAATATTTAATTCGGTATTACGATATCTTTAATTGTAGTTCAGATCGACCGACCATTCTTCTTTTACATGGATTGGGAGGATCTGCTGACAGATGGACAAAAATCATTCCATCTCTGTCCTCAAAATATAGATTAATTATTCCTGATATTATTGGATTTGGCTATAGTGAAAAACCACATGTTGAATATACAGTAGATTTTTTTATTAATTTCTTAAAAAAATTTCTAGATACACTTCATGTATCTGATCCTATTATAATAGGTTCATCATTTGGAGGGTTGCTAGCATTGGAATATGCTATAAAGTA
>DASVEV010000157.1:0-5643 GCA_036380415.1 Nitrososphaeraceae archaeon | reverse complement strand
AAATCTGAGAAAGATTAAGATAAATAAAGCTAAATTCCTAATAAAAATCAAATTTTATGCAAGGAAGATAATTAAAAAAATAAATTTTTAATTATGTAAAGGAATTTCTTAAAATTTACGTTTATTTTTTAAATATAGTCTATACAATAAATAAGCTCCCCCAATTATCACAACTATTATAACTAATTGAGTCAAAAATTTTAGTAGTATTAAGCCCACAATAATTAATAACACAATAATAAGAACATTCTTAATAAAAGATTTATCCATAATAGGATAACAATTTACATTTTTCTATTATTATACTTTGCTTTTAATTTCCTAAGCTTAATAATATGTTACTTTTAATAGATTTCTCAATCCTAGAATTATAATTAAAAGTAATAAAAGATATTATAAGATAAGTTTTTATTAAAAGTTTTTAAATTTCAAATACAAACCTACTTATGTAAAATTATTCCTTCTTCTCTAAAACTTATTGTTGCTTCTTCAATAAAAGAATCGGAATCTAGGATTATAGTATCAGATCTCACAAATTTTTTTCAGCATCTAATGATTGTTCATTTAGCTCGATGAAACTAATTATTTCTGTTACTTTTTCATATAGTTCTGTTTGAGTAGTAAGTTTATGGTAGTTGATCATGGAAATTGATTTTCAATCAAATTCTACTAGTGAGTTATCAATTACCTTAATTATGTCTAATAGTTCTGAATTAACTTTGAATTGTCATTTACCAATATTCTAACAATAAGATCCGTTCTATCTATACAATTTTACTATTTTATCAATACAATAATAACTAAGTTTTACCGACTTCAGTTTTTAACTTTTTTAATTCTTCTTCGACAGACCTCTCTATAGAAACTTTATCAAGTTCTTTTTCAATATCTGCATTACCAGCAGGATAAGATGTTGTAATGTCAGTTAGTGTTCCAGAATCTATCATTTCATCTAATGCCTGTGCCTTAGCCTTCATGTTTTCTGTCTTTTCCTCTACCCTGTTTAACACCATACCAAGGTCATTCATTTCTTCTGATATCCCGGTCATATTTTCCTTGATCTTGACTTGAGCTTCCGCAGCTGAATATTCAGCTTTTATCATTTCTTTACGTGTCTTGAATTCTTCAATTTTAGAAGAAAGCCGTCTTTCAGCATCCTCTAATTTAATTTGTTCTTTTTCTATATCACCAATCTGTCTTTCTAATTCTTTAATTTGTGTAAGAAGCAAATTCTTTCTTTCTAGTGCTAATCTGGCTAAATCTTCCCTATTTGATTCCAGTGAACGACGAGCTTGTTGTTCTAAGGTAGAAATATTAGTACTAAGTTTTGCTTTTTGAATTTCAAGTCGTTTTTTTGAAGTTACAACAGTTGTTATATCCCGTCTTAATTTATTGATCAATTCGTGTTGTTTTTCAAAAGAATAATTTAGCATTTCATTCGGATCTTCAAATCGATCAGCAACAGAATGAGCTTTTGCTCTGAATATCGATAAAAAGCGTTCTAATAATCCCAATAAAGGTAATAGAACAGTATCAAATATTAATGTTATATTCACTAAGAGCAATTCTGATAGTATCAGGTTAGAATATTTTATAGCAAAATATAGATTTCTATACAATATAAATTCATTTTATTCCATATTATTCTAATATTATGCATTCTTATTCAGATGAGACAATAATAATAAGTCCTGATAGTTTATGATTAAACTACAAATAAAACAATTAAACCGATATAGAGAACCAAAATGTGATTGATTGATTAAATTTAGGAACAAAATGCAACAATATTTCAAAATAAATGAAAATTCATTAGTATATATATCTTCCTCACCCAAAGATAGTATAAAATTTACATTCTGATATTCCCCATTAGAATTTTAATATCATAATTAATATATCAACAATAGATCAGAACATAACATCACAAACATTACTTTTAAAAAATAAAAATAATAAATATGTTTATTTTATAGAAGTAGGCTTTTATTTACTATTGACATAATCACCATATGATAAGAACAGCTTCTGTCCTGTTGTATTAAATTTATTGTTTCCGTATGAGTTCTCTACTTCAGACATATTTAATCCTCTATTCCATACTCTTATTTCGTCTACATCTCCTGTAAAGAATTTGTCCTCATTTAACGAATTGGCTCCAATTCGTAATGGCTGATCACCTGTCTGATCCGGTGCTTCTTCAATAGATGTTAGATTCCCCTGTAATTTTCCGTCTATATAAAGAAATAATGAAGTACCATTAAATGTTAAAACTACATAATGCCAATTTCCATCATTAAATTTGTCTGATGATGCTAAAATGAAATCATCTCCCGATTCTGCCTCAAATCCACCTGCTACTGCATTTTCTTCGTTAATCCAAAGTCCATAATTTAAATTCATTCCTTGTTCATCGGTATTCATTCCACCTTTGTTCACTATATGACCAGGTTCAGTATAATTTGGACTGGTCCTAAACCAAGATGATAAACTAAACTCAGTAAGGTTCAGTGAATCACTGTCTGGAATATCTTGATATGTCGAACCCTGCAAAGACTGGAAAGGTTCAAAACTATAATTTGTAGCATTTGCTGATTGTGCATCAGCTTTTAGGTCATCAATAGAGAAAAAAGAGACCGCAAAGATGGTAAATAAAATCGATGTGATAACCGATGCCAGTAATTTTTTACTATTGTTTCGCATGTCATGAGAAAGCATAGAAAGTATAAATAGATGACCATGAATTATTCAGTTTTTTTTAATATACTTATATAAGATAAAATAATTATACGATCTCTTTCCCTATACACATTGCAATTTTTTTATAAACATACAACTAGTTCAAGAAATAAACAAATAAAATTTTTATTGTATTAGTTCATTTAAAAAATTTACCTTCCTAGTGCTCATCATCATTAGTTTCTTTCTCATAATTATCTGTCACAGTCTTTTGAATTACACGGTTTAACGTCTGAGAAACAACAGGTAGAATTCTTTGGTCATTTATCTGCGGTATTATATAATCAGGTTTGAGATGTTGGCTTTCTACTAAATTTGCTATAGCATATGCAACATTAACCATCAAATTATCATCCAACAATTTAACACGTAGATCTAGTAAAGATCTAATTACTGATGGAAAGATAACAGCATTGTTAACTTGGTTGGGAAAATCAGACCTACCCGTGGCCACAATTTTTGCACCTGCATCCAAAGCAAATGGAGGCAATATTTCAGGATCTGGATTACTTAATGCAAAAACTATTGGATCAACATTCATAGTCGATATAACTTTATAATTTAAAATGTTACCTTTTCCCGAAACTCCTATAAATACATCTGATCCGTCAATTACAGAATCTAATGAACCCTCTATTTTTGCAGGATTAGAGTTAGATGCTATTTCAGATTTAAATTGATTGTTGATCAAATCTTTGCGTCCTTCATAAATAGCACCATTGCTATCAACTACTATTGTATTCTTACAACCAGCAGAATTAAGAATTTTATTTATTCCATACCCCGCAGAACCTGCCCCTAAAATTAAAACTTTAATTTTTTCCAGCTGCTTTTCCACAAGTTTAAGAGAATTTATCAATGCGGCTAATGTAATTATAGCAGTTCCGTGTTGATCATCATGAAATACTGGTATAGAAATTTCTTGTTTTAGTCTTTCTACAATTTCTAGAACTTTAGGCGATTCTATATCCTCTATATTGATAGCACCAAATAAAGGTTGAATATATTTTACAAATTTTATTATTTCTTCTTTATTTTGAGTGGCAATACATAGAGGTATAGCATTTATACCTCCTAATAATTTAAAAAGAACTGATTTCCCTTCCATTACTGGAAGCGCGGCATCAGGACCTATATTTCCAAGACCAAGCACTCTTGTTCCATCACATATAATTGCCACATTATTCCATTTTGAAGTAAAGTCATAGGCTAAATCTTTATTTTCTCCTATCTCTGAGGCCACATATGCAACACCTGGAGTATAAATTAAGTTAATTAGACTGTTTTCTTTTGCAAAAATATTCTCTATAGGCACACGATTTTGAATTTCTATTTTACCTTTCAACATTCGATGTAAATTAATAGAATCATCTTTTAAATTCAAGTAAGAACATTAAATATAGAATATTATAATAGTTCTTCTAATACAAAAAAATTGCATAAACAAATAATTTAACTAGTTGAAAGTTTACTATTTTCAATCCCGAAATATTCACCCGAATACTAATTATAGTGATACTATAACAATAATTAGGCTCGTTAATGGCGATATTTCAAAGATATTCAAAAAATCCGATACTAACTCCCAATAAAGATAACTGGTGGGAATCAAAGGCAGTGTTTAATTGTTCGGTATCCTTTGATGGCAAGAATGTTCATATGCTCTATCGAGCAATTGGAGAATATGATCATTATATTTCTCGAATAGGTTATGCAAGTAGCAGTGACGGTTTCCAATTTGATAGACGTCATAACATTGCGATTCATCCGACAGAAGACTATGAAAAAAACGGCATGGAAGACCCGCGAATAACACAAATTGATGATAAAATCTTTGTTACTTATGTAGTTCTTTCAGAGTACGTAAAAAATCATCCCAAAATATTCTCTGCACTAGCAGTAACGAAAAATTATGATGAATTTGATAAATTAGGTATTATTACCAAAGACTTTGATAATAACAAAGACGTAATTTTTTTTCCAGATAAGTTCAAGGTAAACTCTGATTTTTCTAATAATAGTTCCTTTCTCATATTACATAGACCTACCAGTTTGAGTAATCCTGATTATCAGCTAAGTCGACCTAGTATATGGTTGAGTATAAGTGATTCTGAATCAACATTAACTAATTCTATGTTACTTTTAAAACCAGAACAAGACTGGGAGAACCTCAAAATTGGTGCAGGCCCGTCACCTATTAAAACAAAAAAAGGATGGCTATTAATTTATCATGGTGTAAGTACCGACAAAATTTATCGCGCAGGAGCAGCACTTTTGGATCTTGATGATCCACGGAAAGTTATTGCTCGAACGAAACAACCTATCTTAGAACCAGTAGAAGACTATGAAAAAATAGGAGATGTTAATAACGTTGTTTTTCCGACTGGTACAGTGGTAATTGATAAAAAACTCTTATTATATTATGGGGGTGCAGATCGAGTATGTTGTGTAGCAAGCGCCAGTATTGATGAACTTATTGAACACATTTTAAAAGATTCAATAACCTCCTAGATACTACCTCTTATAAGCTTGTATCTAAAATTTTATTTACCTTATTTTAAACATATATAAGTATACTTGTTGTATTTCAGTCTCTGGACATTACTATTTTTTATAAAAATTAACAGAAATAAAAGGATTTCCAATCTAGTATATATCGCAGTGGCACCCTTATATTTTATTTATAGACAAATAATGGATAAAATTTAGGTCTATCTAGTTGGTAACAATACAATAGGTGAAGGAATTATAAATCAAGCAGTGGGAGTATTAGGAGATACATCTCTAGATGATGCAATATCTTTAGATTTATCCTTTTCTTCTGTTGAATAGTCTATAGATTCTGATTCTATTCCTCTTTGTTTTAGAAAACAATCATCACATACCCAATTTCCATTAAAGAAT
>DASVEV010000156.1:0-4042 GCA_036380415.1 Nitrososphaeraceae archaeon | reverse complement strand
CTCAAATACGAGATGCAATATATATTGGAAAAAAACCATTGATGGCATATGTTACATCAACGTTAATTCAGTTAGCAAATCAGCCTAAAGTAACCATTAAAGCAAGAGGATTGAGTATAGGCAGAGCCGTTGATGTTTCACAAATTATATTGAAACGAATGGAGAATGCAGGCTACACTATTGGTGATGTAAAGATTGGTTCAGAGACTGTACAATCAGAAGATGGAAGAACCAGAAACGTCTCTACAATCGAAATAGTAGTCACACGAAGCTAGGTTAGTTAGTTAGTTTTTTGAAAACTAACATTAATTTTTGTTATTTTTACAGTAATACAATTATTATAATAATTATTAATATCATTAATTTTAATCAAATTAAAAGCAAGATTATTTAGTATTAGTTGGCTTATGGAAAAACTTGCTGCACTTTATTTAGCTCATCTCAATCCATTTACAAAAGCTCATCAAGAGATAATATTCGGTTTACAGAAAAATTATGTAGTATATGTTTTCCCAGTACGATTTTTGAAAAACGGAAAGGAGATGAATACTCGCAGCTTTCCCTTTCCCTATGATATTAGAAAATCAATGATAGAATCTGTTTTTCCAAACGAAGAAAAAGTCATAGTGTCACCTAATTACACATTCTTCGCTCCTTTTATCAAGTATTTTCCACCGCTTTTTTCCCCCTCTTCCTGGAAAATTAGAGAACAGGTTTTAAAGCCAGTTAGAGAAAAAAAATTTATATCATATACTGGTGACCGAGTAGAAAGGTATGCTCTGAGGATTTATAGATTTAATCCAATCAAAGCCAAAAGACTTTCTATTTCTGCTACTCAGGTTAAAGAAGATATTTATGATGAGGCTCTGAGTAAAAGAGATAATCTAAAGAATTCCCAATGGAAAGATAAAATTCCAAACCCTGTAATCAAAATCATAGAAGATAATTGGAGTATAGTTGAAAAATTTGCGAATAAAAAAGATGAAACTTTAAAAGTAGTTGGAGTAAAATTACCTAGAAAAGGATTTTTTTAAATCTCGTTATTATAGTAAACTTTTATATTAATTCTTAAAAATACGTTTCTTAAAATGAAGAACAAGGGAGCAAAATACATTTGGTTTGACGGTGAATTTATTGAATGGGAAAAAGCATTAATTCCGATAAATACACATGCATTACATTACGGAACTTCAATCTTTGAAGGAATTAGAGCTTATAAATCAAATAGCAATTTACATATTTTTAAACTAAAAGAGCATATGGAAAGACTTTTTCGCTCCGCCTCAATATACTCTATTAAAATTAATCATTCTGTAGATGAATTGGTAGATGGTACAGTACAGTTATTACGAAAAGTTAACATGAGGGAATCATGTTACATTAGACCACTTTCATTTGTTGGAGTTCATGGTATAGATCTAAATGTTACTTATGAATCTCCCACTCACACGTTAATTATAGTATTTCCTTTTGCAAAATACTTCAATACAGAAGGTATTAGGGTAGGAGTTTCCTCATGGAGAAGAATTCATGACTCATCTATTCCTCCCGTTGCTAAGGCTGGGGGGAATTATCTTAATTCCATTCTGGCAACACAAGAATGTAAAAGAAATGGATATGATGAAGCTATCATGCTTGACAAAAATGGAAATGTAAGTGAAGCTCCTGGCGAAAATATTTTTCTCATCAAGAACAAAACTATATTTACTCCTGACATGTCTTCATCAATTCTAGAAGGAATTACGAGAGACACAGTAATTGCACTCGCACAAGATCTTGGTTACACTCTTATTCAAAGACCAATATCACGCTCAGAACTTTATATTGCAGAAGAGATTTTCTTGACTGGAACAGCTGCTGAGATAATTGGTGTTGTTAGCGTTGATGGAAGAAATATTGGAAATGGAAATGAAGGTCAAATAACTAAAAAAATAAGAAATACCTACAATGAAATAGTTACCTGTAATAACAATAGTGAGAAATACAAAGGATGGACTACTGAGGTATGGTAGAAGATATTATCCACTCTCCCCAGAGAGATTTCAACGGCGGCAATCTAATAGAATTAGGAAAAGAAAAAGATATGATGGATGACAAATCAAAAAATTTACATAAAAATGGATCACAGAATAATAATGCTGTAAAAATTGGTATCATTGGTGTTGGTGGTTGGGGAAAAAATCATTCAAGAGTTCTTCATGATTTTGGTGTCCTAACGTCAATATGTGATATGGATAAAACTAAAGCACAAAACCTGGCAACACGGTATAATGTAAATTATTATGGTTCAATGGATGATATGATAAATTCAGAAAGTTTAGATGCTTGCCTTGTTTGTACTCCAACAAAGACACATTATTCAGTTACCAACAAATTGATGGAAAAAGGAATCAATGTATTTGTTGAAAAACCATTATCATACTCATCAAAGGAGTGCGAAGAAATGATACAAATAGCAAAAAAGAATAAAATATCACTGACATGTGGATATATTGAAAGATTTAACCCAGCTGTTCAAGAGGTAAAAAAATTACTATCTGATAAAATTTATGGAGAGTTATTGATGATTGAATTTCATCGGGAAAATAGAATGCCTTTACATATCAAGGATGTTGGAATTATCTATGATACCTCAGTTCATGATATAGATACCGCAATATACCTTTTTGGGACTAAACCACAAGTTGTATTTGCAAGAGCAGGAAAGATTTTTCACTCTTTTGAAGATTTTTCTAATATTATGCTAGGCTTTGGAAAAGATAGAGTAGCCGTAATTTCTTCAAATTGGATTACACCAAAAAAGGTTAGAAACTTTAGCGCTGTTTGCACTGATGCAATAATCAATGGTGATTTTATCAAACAGGAAATAACTATAGAAGATTCTCTTTCCACGACTACTCCCAGAAGGCAGAATTTAGTTGAACCTCTTTCACTTGAATTAAGAAATTTTATCGAGGTTATTGAAGGAAAAAGAGAGCGTCCAGAGGTATCTCCAGAAGAAGCTACTAACGTAACCAAGATTGCAGAGGCAGCACTTTTATCTAGTAATACAGGAGCTCCAATTTATCTTAATTTAGGATGATGTGAAATGAAAAAACATATGCTGGACATACTGGCTTGTCCGATAGATAAAAACTATCCTTTGGAATTAATCGAGTTAAATGTGAAAGATTTAGAAAAAGAATTCCTAAAAGAGAATAACTATCCGATAAATAATGAGGAGGAGCAGAATAATTTTATAAAAAAAAATAATAGATATAAGGTAAACCAAGAGAATGAAATTAAGGACAATGAGAAAGTTATTGTCATAATTGATGGAATATTATATTGTAAAAAATGTTCTCGTTTTTATCCTATTATTGACGAGATTCCAATCATGTTACCTGATGAACTACGAGAAAAAGAAAACGACCTTCAATTTTTAAAAAAATGGAAAGATTGCATCCCAGAAGATATTTTAAAAAATTCTAATCCGTGGCATTTATAGGTTATTCATAGCTGCTCTAAAATAAATGGATACTACACAAAAAAAAGGCCGTCGTCAAAATCAGGCTAAAATTAATACGCAAAATAAAAAAAAGAATATTAATAGTAATAATACTCGAAACAAAAGTAAAATTGCAAAAGTAAACAATTACGTATCAAATAAAGCAAAAATAGGAAAGAATGTAAAGATATGGCATTTTGCATATGTAGGTGATAATACCATAATAGGAGACAATGTTATGATTGGTTCTCTTGCTCATATTGATTATGCCGTTAAAATTGGAAATAACACCAGAATTGAGGGCTCTGTATATATTCCACCGTTAACAGTAATAGGAAACAATGTATTCATTGCACCAGGCGCAACGTTCACTAATGATCCATATCCCATGAGTCCAAAAATGATAGGAGTGACTGTAGAGGATGGAGCAATAATCGCTGCTAGAGCAGTAATAAAACCTGGGGTTACCATTGGAAAAAATGCTGTAGTTGGTATGGGTGCTGTTGTAACAAAAGATGTGCCACCTGAAACAGTCGTTATTGGCAATCCTGCTAG
>DASVEV010000155.1:0-2601 GCA_036380415.1 Nitrososphaeraceae archaeon | reverse complement strand
AGCATATAGCTATGATTAAATAAAAAAACTATTAATTAGAAAAAAATAGTGTTGATTTTATCTTAGACATCTGAAGTTTGTTTTATAATCAATATTATATTATTTATCGTGTCATATTGCGACATTCTTGTGCACACATTCTGCACATTTCTGCGCATTCTTTACAAATTTCCATTTTTCCACCCATCTTTTCACATTCCATTGCACATGCTTCACACATATCTGCACACATATTGCACATTTGTTTTACGTACTCGCTACCTCTGGCCATCATCATAGAAGCCATTCTGCACATGTCTGCACAATCCCGACACATCATCATACAGCGTCCCATCATTCCTGCCATTTCGGTGTTAGACATACATTCGGTACAACAAGCTTCACAACATTCTGCACAATTGTTACATGCATCTACACAAGTTTGGTATTTTTGATTTTTTAAAATTGAAGTATTCATAATTTTAGTCTATCTGCATAGTATATAAGGATTGAGTTAAAAATTGTAATATATATGTAAAAATGACATATATTTAGTATAAATTACTCATTTATTAAATTTATATGTAAATATTGCATAATTCTCTATGCAAGATTTGCATATAAAATTAAAATAACTTACGTGATGGTGAAAAATTATAGAACTAAATGTATGAAAAATTATATCTCCAATGTTCTGCTTTGCATATACTTTTAATAATTTACATATTTCCTAAGGATAATAAATAATACACTCAACATTATTAATGATAACAAAAAATGTCATATGGAATATTTAGAGAAATAGAAAGATTGATAGAATATATTCCAATTGAAATAGACACTTATGGAATAGGAAAACTAAGTTCTAATACATTTATAGATTCTAGATACAACTTTAAAGATACAGATAGAATTGCCACAAGATTAGGGATTCTAGAAGTAGGTAGAAATACTGTTAGCTTAAGAGATATCATAAAACTTTTAAATAAATTTCTCAAAGATGCAGAGATTGAAGAACTCGTAGAGAGTCCGAGACGTTATAGAGAATTACAAAACAGTAGCTCTGGTCTTCCATTGAAAAATTTGTTATTTGATTTTTGTTTATCAGCATTAGTAGGTGATACATTTGACGCTAAATTATTTCTTACACATTCATTATATCTTACTGGACTCCGTAGACAATTAGTTATATTGCTTTCTTCTGTAATAAACGATTTAGGACTTGTGAACAATGATAATGACATTCGGGAGATGCTGACACTTCTTGCATTACTTTCTGAACCAAATAATATTGATGTTTATTTTGATATTAATAATGAGGGATTTAATAAGAGATATAATACATATTTAAAAGAAATAGGTAAACTCAACTATAATATTAATTCTAATATACCACTAGCTAAAATTAGTCAAGAAAAAAAGATATAATATAGTATTCAATGGTTTACTATAATATATCAAGAATAGAATTCTATATTAAAAATTATTAAAGGAACGTAATAGCCTATCCGTGTTCAAAGAATCAAAACAGGAGAATTGAATAATTTTGGATTCGCAATTTGATTTTATACAAAACATTCAAGAAACACTAAAGATAAGCAAATCATCCATAACAGCCTATAACAATGAAACAGTCAATCGACTATATCTTTCACGTGTTAAAATATTAAAATCGTTTTTAGGTCAGAGTAATGATAATAACAATTTAGATAAACTTAAGAAGCTAATTTTATTTGAAATTCAGCAATTAAAGAAGAAAAAGAAAAAGACGATTTATCGCATTGAAACTATTAGAATTATAGAGGAAATTGATAATTTAGAATTTTGTTTGAATGCAATAGTTCAAGATATAAATAAATAAATAAATAAATAAATTAACTCTGATAAATAGTTTTATTCCTATTTTTCAAGTCATATGTGTCTGATATACTGATTTCAACTTGACAGGCAATCAGATGTGAATGTTTGTATAAGATTTACTACCCTTGCCATAACGATTATTTTATAATATCCTGTGATTTATGAATAATATGTATAAAATTCACATTCTAGTGTTTGTTTGCATCTTTACTATCAATAAAATATCTTATGTTCCTATATTATAGTATGCAAGAATATTTTCATAAATAAGAAAAAATAAGCAAATTGAATGCGCCACCCTACTTAGAGGCTAGGTGAGTTCTCTCAATTCTCTCAAAACCCTCATCTGGAATTCTACTAACTTCAATGGTTTAATATTTTAATAAAATAATCTACTTTAAAACAACGTAAACAAATTATAGGCATATTATAATATTTCACTAAACCTAGGAAACTTTTTTTAATTTAACTTGATTTCTGTATCAAAGAATTAATAATAAGGTTGATTAGTATATTGATTAATAAATAAAATAAAAGATATTATTTCTTTAAAAATACACTGCCAACAATTATACCTACCAAAGTAAAAGACCCAATAATTGCAGCAACAAATACAGTATCTGCTACGGATGCTAATGGTTCACCTACGACTCCCATAAATATTGAATATATAAGGATAAGAAATCCAATCAATGCGAATAGTCCTAAAACTATGGATTTAATTTCATCATTTTGAGCATCTCTTTTATAATCATTAGACTT
>DASVEV010000154.1:0-25059 GCA_036380415.1 Nitrososphaeraceae archaeon | reverse complement strand
ATATTATCAATACCTTTTGCTTTCTTATTAATGAGATTTTCTGATTTTATAATTTTACCATAATTATCTCTCATAATTGTAATGATTCTGCATTTTATATAGCGGTATATGCTTTAAATTCATAAAGTAATTGATATTTTTATGCAATTATATAATTTCTATCTTCATCTCTCCAAAATAATGTTAATTTTATTAAAAAATTTTCTAATAGATTGATTGTATAGTGTGAAGCTATATTTACATACATACATACACATATTCTAACTGTTGAAAACTATCTTGAATCCAATTCCTAATCAAATATTTTCTTCTGCTATTCTTCAAACTTGTACAAAAATATTCAATTATACAGCAAAGGGGTTTATTAGTAGTTAGTTTTATGGTCTTCATTACTGGTTTTTATGTATTTATTTAGCGCCAACAACTATTATCGAAAATGGTACTAAGAACAGTCAATTTTATAGGATTTGGTAGTATCACGCAGATTCCTATAATTAAACATACAACGTTATATATTTATTCAATTTCTGCAATACATTCCTCTAAAATAAATTTATTTTAAATAATAGAATAGTAATTATTTTATATATTTATTCTTATAAAATTTCAAGGCGAAATATATAACATGTCCACTATTGTGCATCCTGATGATATAACTAAGGCTAAAGTAGTCAATATGATCCTTAATAAAAAAACAGAAGAAGCGTTAAAAAATCTGAGTAAATTCTATAAAGTTATCCCACCTGAAATAACTGTTGGAACCATAAAAGGGAAAAGAAAGACTGTTTATGCAGTTTATGTTCAAAGAGAAAGCAAGATTTATTGTATAAACTCCGATGTATTTTATAATCCCTTTATAATCTTACATGAATTTTATCATCATATTCGAACAAAAGGTGGTATACACAGGGGATCAGAGAAATATGCCAATACGTATGCAAAAAGTTTTATTGACTCGTATAAAAAAATAATAGACCAAATTACTACACAAAAACAACAACAATAGAAAATGCAACTGAAACTCGTGATAGGACAGGACAGATACAAATCCAGAGAATCCATCTTCAAGAATTATATATTCAACGTTTCAAGTAATAACCAACTGGTACCAGATCTTGTTAAACCTAATTTGTTCGTTGACAGTTCGAAAATAAAAATATTCATACGATTAAAAGTCATCCAAACTAATTTTCATCTGAAATTATATTACTATGGCATCTTATAAGAGATATATTGTTATATTCAATTCAAGGCTCAGATCTAAAAAAAATAAAAAATAAAACTTTCTATGTTACTATTCTTTGGTAGCCTTAATTTAAATTTATTTAGTGTTTTCACTAATATTAACTGATTTTATAATGGTAAATTGGTCTTTTATTGTTCCATCGTTAGCAAAGAATTTACCACTAAGAGTTGTTCCATCATTTATTACATCTACATTCAAAAAGCCAAAGCCTACATACTGGGTAGCAACATAAGGTGCTTGTCCTGTTAAAGGATAAAGGCTTTCACCACCAGTACCGACTGTACCAAATATCATACCTTTTGGATCATAGTAGTTGTTATTGTTGTTGGTGTCTGTTATTATAGGATTCTCTGAATTAGTATTGTTGTAGATTATCGGATATGATCTTTGGTAGTTGTGATTATGTGCCTGCAATACTAGATCAACGTTGTATTTAATGAATAGTGGATGATAAATATCTCTCAATTCCTTTTCTGCACTATTGCCTTTACCAATATTTGCTGGAGATGTATACGCTAAACTATGGTAATCCACAACAATCCAATCAATATCAGGATTTAAAGATACTTTTGAAAGATCATTATTTACAAAGTTATACTGCTCAGAACCGTCTTCATATGGAAGTTCCGTTGACATTACAATGAAGTGAACATTTTGATAGTTAAATGAATAGTATTGTCCTTTTAATCCAAAAAAATCCATATACTCTTTAAGCATAGATGGGTCAGTATCGTGATTTCCAATTGCGATCATAGTTTTGTTTTCTATGGGGGATATGATCTCAAACCAGCATTTGGCACTACTGTCATATGAAAGATCTCCTACTGCCAAAACAAATTCTGGATCTTGATCTATAATATTTTGCACAGTGTCTATTGTATTAGATGTACAACCCCAATCTCCTGCTGCAGCAAAATTAAAATCTCCTAAAGTAACAGCCGCTGTTGAAGAATAAGAAGGAGAAGGAGGAGGAGAAGAATATGCATAATGATTTTTGATAGCGATTCCACTTTTTTCTATGCTGATTGATGGAGTTATCAGCATAATTATTAGAGATAAAATAATAAGAGATACTGTTAATATCTCGGATCTTAGTATTGCCATTATTATCCACCGTCTTCCATATCTATGAAACTATCTTTTTTTCACCATTTGCAGCTGGTACTATTTTATATATTGTACCATCCTCTTCACCAAATGTAAGTACATACAGATAACCATCAGGTCCTACGTCTATATCTGTAATACCACCAAATCCTTGTGCAAAGACTGCCTGATTAATTTCGTCTTTACTCGCATCCTTATCTGCAAGTGGTCCCTGAAGTAGTAGTCCTGTTCTTTGTTGGTCTAGTTCAAAATGGTAAAGATTACCATTTTTGATATCTCCAACAAACATATCATTTTCATATTGTTTACCTAATTTATCAGAATTAAGGAATTGTAGAGCAGTCGGAGCAACATCCCATGTAAATTCAGGAGAACTATATTTTCCTTTTCCACCAAAGTCTATCAAGTTATAATCCTTAGGATTTAGCGGGGTGACTACTTCTTCTCCTTTATTCCACTCGTCATCTAATGTCGAAAATCCCTGTATATTAGCCCATCCGCTATTAAACCCTGGTTTGACAAGATTAATTTCATCACCAAAGCTCGGTCCATTCTCTGTATCCCATAGATTACCTGTAACAGGATCAAAATCAAGTCCAAAGCTATTCTTTATTCCATAGGCATAATATTTATTGAGTGGGTGTCTATCCCCAAGAATTCCTTCCCCACCTACTGTCCCACCATCTTGAGTAATTCTTAGTATGCCCGATCTTCCATCAGGTTCTATTCCATTTAAATAATTTTGAGCTTTGGTATGAGAATCAGGGTAAACAATCCTATTAAATGCAGTTGGCCTTTGGTCACCAACTGTTAGGTATACATTATTATCAGGTCCAACAGCGACCACTCCGCCAACGTGAGAATCATCCGGCAAAGCTGGTAAGTTTAAAAGCAATTTGGGATTTGCTAGTTTAGTATTATCGTCTGTTAATTCATACTTGTAAACACGGTTACCCATAGGAAATTCGCCTAGTTTAGCTTCCGTAAAGAATAAGAAAACGTTGATAGGGGAAGGTCTAGGTGGAGTTCCAATGGTAGCCATATCCTTTGTAGAAATATCAATTCCTAGCATCCCTCTTTCATCTTTAGAATCTACAACAACCTGAAGTAATGGTTCGGGTAAAATTTTGCCGTTTACAATTCTCTGTACTGTACCTTCATCTTTCTCCAAAACCAATATATCATTTGTTGCTATAAATGCCATGGCAGTAGGCGATTTAAGTCCTTGATAGACTGGCTGGACGACAAGGTTTGGATCGTCAATAATTGGTCCTTCAGGATTAGATTCTGCCTTAGCAGCATAGGCTGGCCTTGGAAAATAATCGTCATGATAATCTCCAATTGATATCAAAGTCAACAACATTAAGACTGAAACTGAAATAAAAAATGCAATCAGGTTTATTCTAGAATATACCAGTGTGGATGCAAAAGAAGATATTTTTGTTTCTTTTATCTTTTTCATTTTCCTTTTTTTTTGATTTAAATAATCTATTAAAGGTTATATGAGAAATAGATGAATTCATTACGTAAAATATTTTTAGTTGTTCTTCCATGAGCTTTATGTTATTATCAACCATCAGGAACTGGTTCTCCTATAATAAATTCAATTTTAAATATAGGATGTTGAACTGTATTGGTTGTTTTAACAGTGACCTATGATACAGCTAATTATATTAGTTAATTCAATTACCAAACTGAAAATAGAACATAGACTAGATTATAAACTTCTAAAAAAGAGAGTAAAAGAATAACAAACAGATTCAGAAGAAACTATGTACCACAGAAGACATTCTTCATATACAGAGTTTAGAAAGAGGAGATGGTAGAAGTGTTTGAGCAGTATGTGAAAATAAGAATTATCAGTAGTACAAACAAATTCTTGTACTTGACAATGTTTTGACATTCGATGAGAATAAGTTTGATTTCAAAATTCGGAAAGAACCGCAATTAATTTTGAGATAGCATATTTTCTATAGCAAAATATCATATTCCAATAGACTATTTTTTAAGTGTAAATTGAACGACATATCATGGTCAATCAATATTCAAATATATAGAAATGATTTTGCAGAGATAAATGATTGGAGTCGTGGCTCTGAGATTACTGCTAATTTACCTTTCTTTAAATTCTAAATTTTTAATTATGTGGTTACTATAGACTTTATAGTAAAAGAATTTCACAATAAGATCCGATATTATAATATATAGAATTTCTACGCACTCCATATTAAGATAATTGAGAGTTCTTTTTTGTGAATATTTTTATTGGTTTTGCCGTTATGCTTTTTGTAGTGGTATCTTTAGGAGTTAATAGCAATGTAATACCTTCCAATATTGTCTCTGCCTATGGAATAATAATTGAGACACCATTTGAAGATAACTTGCAACACAACAACAACAACAACAACTCCTCTGCTAATGACGTTTTAGTTTTTGACTATTTATCTTCTCTATATGCCAAGGAACAAAAAGAAAAAGAGGATAAATTTGTAATCCTGATGTTTGATAGGGGATATGAATCAATATTCTCAAAAGCAAAACCGATTTTGGATAAATTTGGTTTTAAAGCCAGTATATTCATAGCCTGTGATTATATAGAAAATGGAGAAGGTATGAATTGGAATCAAGTGAGACAATTAGACACTGAAGGATATGACATTCAATCTCATGGATTAAAACATACAAGCCTTGCTGATCTCAAATCAGAAAATGAAATTACATCTGTTATTAGTGGAGGAAAAGAATGTTTACAAAAGAATGGTTTTAGTCCAACTGTTTTCCAAGCTCCTTACAATAAAGGTGGAGAGGATCCATTTATTGTAGATACTATTGGAAACTATTTTAATTTAGCCTTTACAGGACATTCTGAATTAATGTTTCTTAATTGTGATGGATGGGAGAATTTTGGTTACGATGAGGAAAATTATCATGGAACGACTGACTGTGGGCCATATTTTTCTGACGGAACTACAACACCTACAAATAAATTTGCAATGAAGGAGTGGTCACATGATAGATCTCATTATAAAATTAACAATGAAAAGAATCAAGACCCTCACGGAATAGAGGTTTCATACTCTCTATATTTAGAATTTGTCAGAGTAGTTAATAGCCAAACTAAATTCAATGAACCAGGGAAGATAAATGCTATTCCAATTGTTGGATATCATCAAATAACAAAAGATGATGACATTGCTACATCACCCGAACTATTTTACTTGGAGATGCAGTATTTATATGATAATGGCTTCAAAGTCATATCTATAGATGATCTCGGATATGATAAATACCAAGATAGATTTTATGTAAAGAATGTTAATACTTTCGCATCTGAATCACCACAATTCCAGGATAAAGGCCCTACATGGACCGAAACCATTAGGACACAAACTGTAGCCGATGGATCTGAATCACCACAATTCCAGGATAAAGGCCCTACATGGACCGAAACCATTAGGACACCAACTTGGGTCAATCCTTAAATACCCTGAGTGAAGCCATAAATATAGTGTTTGAAGAGGTAATTTTTAGTTCCCAAACACAAGTCCTTAGTAAACCGAATTGTAGATAGGTTCATTTCCTGTGATAGTTCTGTAATAACTGCCTGGTATAGCAATCTCATAAAAAGGTAATAAAAATTAAGAAAATTCAATTGCTTATTATTCTATCAAGTGTCAGGCCTATCAGGTTTGGTTTGTCATCCATTGTTTCACTTAGATGTTTTAAACGTCATTCAGCACTATGCACTATACACTAGGACCCCTAACTTTAAAATTCCGCAAATGATTGAAATAAAAGAGGACAATATTATAAGGCTGGAATCACTTCAAGAATTTAAACACTCTTCTCTTATTTTGGAAGCAAAAGATCGAAAGATACTCCTTGGGATACCGTTATTAAAACATTAACATAAAATCAAGTATAATATCTTTTCTGATTTGGAACCTACATGTTACCCATTTAAAGTACTATATAGGATGATTTTGAGATAATCAAGATTATACTATGAGTATTTCACTAAATATAGATGAGGTAACATATATTATAATCCGAAATGTTACTAGTATATTCATGCGTTTATAAGAATTTGAAATTAACACGATCGTGTTACGAATTCAGTTTATCTCATTTGTATTGTTTTACCTCATTTCTGTCATTCCAAACAATAACAATAATGAAATACTATATTATCATACTATAACCAATAATGATTAAGGCATCAGATCTATTCATAAGATGCTTAGAATCGGAAGGAGTGGAATATATATTTGGTTTGCCTGGTGAAGAAACTAATGATTTAATGTTTTCGCTACTAGATTCACAGATTAAGTTTATCTTAGTAAGACATGAACAAGGAGCTGCTTTTATGGCTGATGTTTACGGTAGATTAACTCAGAAAGTTGGGGTATGCCTATCTACATTGGGTCCTGGTGCCACAAATTTGATAACAGGTGTTGCAAGTGCGAATATGGATAGATCTCCTATCTTGGCTATTACAGGCCAAACAGATTCCAACCTACGCCATAAAGAATCTCATCAAAACATGGACGTTGTATCAATGTTTAAGCCCATAACAAAATGGAGATGGTCAATCCACAATGCTGACGTTATTGCAGAGATAGTAAGAAGAGCTTTCAAAATTTCAATCGAGGAAAAAGCTGGAGCAGTACATCTAGAACTGCCAGAGGATATAGCCAAATGCAAATCCGATATTAAACCAATAACAAAACCTCGTCGAACATTAAGATCAAGACCACATAAGGGTTTGATAAAAAATGCAGTTAAAATGATATTGAGTTCTAAAATGCCAATAATTTTGGTAGGAAACGGCTGTATACGAGGGAGCGCTAGCTCCTACATAAGAAAGTTAGTTGAAAGAACCGGGATATTTTCACTGAACACATTCATGGCAAAAGGTGTAATATCAGATAAATCTGAAAGACATCTACAAACAATAGGAATCAAAGATGCAGATCATGCCCTCATTGCATTGAGAGAAGCTGATTTAATTATTGCTATAGGATATGATCTAGTAGAATACAGCCCAAAAAATTGGAATGCAAATTTAGACAAGAAAATTATTCACATTGATTTTACTCCAGCTGAAGTAGAAACATATTATCCCCCAGACATTGAGATTGCTGCAGATATCGGTTACACCGTAGATGCGATTTTACTTGAACTGACTAAAGAAAAAGAAAAAGTACAAAAAGAGAAAAAAATAAACAACAATAACAATCAAGATTCTATAGACGTACCATTTTTTGAAATACCAGATCTTTTCAGAGAAATCAAGAAACAAATTACAGAAAGAATTGAAAAATTCAGAGATGATTTTGCTTATCCGATAAAACCTACCAAGTTAGTAATTGATGTGAGAAATACTTTGGATGACAATGATATTGTTATATCCGATGTGGGGGCCCATAAATTATGGATAGCAAAAACTTACAATACTTATATTCCAAATACCTGTCTCATCACTAATGGTTTTTGTTCCATGGGTTTTGCCCTTCCAGGTGCTATCGCAGCTCAACTTGTCAGACCAAATCAAAAAATTGTTGTCATGTGTGGTGACGGTGCCTTTTTGATGAATGTTCAGGAATTGGAAACTGCTGTTCGTTTACAATTACCAATAATAGTCATTATCTGGTGTGACTCTGATTTTGGTATGATTTCTCTTAAACAAATTCATGAATTTGGAAGGAGTGCATTTACTCGATTCAATAATCCAGACTTTGTTACACTTGCTCAAAGTTTTGGAGCCATTGGATATTATGTTAAATCAACCGAAGAGTTTTCTAAAACTTTGGAAAAAGCAAAAGAATCAACATCTGTCCCAGTTATAATAGCAATTGACGTAGATTCTTCTAGAAACCAAATTTTGTTGAATGATGACTCTGATGATTAGCTGTTATCTTTATTATTATAATCCCTATTATCGTAGATTAAGAACAAAGAAAGAAAGAATTGTGTAATGAAAATTAAATACGAGTCACTTTGATATGTAACAATATATTAATAGAATTTTATGAAAATTAGAAATAACATTCAACATTATATAATATTCAAAAAAAAATAAAATCAATTCTATTGTTAATCAAGATATCTAATGTTGTAAAAATACAAGAAGTAATATTATAATAAATACTCTATTATTCTAGTCAACTGATATACACATGATGCATGATTGGTTTTCCATAATACAATATTAATTATTCTATTTATTATTCAAGTAATTATCTTTAGTAGTTGGATCTACTTTCTGATTTATACTATTAAATCATTAAAAGGAGTACCAAAACTTTTATTTTTAAAATCTTGTGAGAATATTGTTTTTCCCAAAGTAAGTGTGATACTTCCCGCAAGAAATGAGCAGAAATACATTGAAAAATGCCTAGATAGCTTACTCAAACAAGACTATTCCAATTATGAAATAGTTGTTATTAATGATTCTTCATCCGATAGAACAGGAGAAATAATCCAAAAATATAGCACAAAGAATTCCAAAATTATTTTTATTAATGCAGAAGCAAAGCCAGAAGGTTGGACAGGAAAGAATTGGGCTTGTTACCAAGGATACATTAAATCAACCGGTCAACTTTTCCTTTTTACTGATGCCGACACTACTCATTCTTCCTCCACTATCTCTTTAGCAGTAAACAATTTACTAGCTAAAGAACTTGATGCTCTCACTGCAATACCCAAAATATTAGCTAATGATTTTTGGACAAAAATTACCTTACCTATACTTTGGACTCTTTCAATATCACGATATTCGGCATTAAAAGCAAATGATCCCAAAACTAATGTAGGATATTTCTTTGGAAGTTTCTTTATAATTACAAAGAAAACATATGAAGCAGTTGGAACTCATAAGGCAGTAAAAGAAGAAATTGTAGAGGATGGGGCATTAGGACGAAAAGTCAAAGAAGAAGGCTTTAAACTTAGAGTAGCTCACGGTGAAGATCATATACAAGCGGTATGGGCAAGAAATTCTTCTACTCTATGGCATGGCCTACGTAGACTTATGGTTCCTCTTTATAAAAGGGAGAAAATAAAAGCATCTCTGATGGTTGTTGCAACATTTCTTTTACTAATATATTCTTTAATTGTATTGCCATTTTCAATTATTATGGCATTAGATGAAAAAGATGTAACCCTGACAATAAATAACTATTCATTAGATCTAATTCTATTGTTTCTAACTATTATGTCCATTTTATTATTAATAATAACCAATGTTTTACAGTTAAAGTACACAATATTTCAAAATTCTTTATATTCATTATATTTTCCTTTAGCTGGTTCGTTTGTATTTATCGCATTTCTTTCATCAATTATAAATTCAGGAAAGAAAGATGTTATAAATTGGAGGGGTAGAAGATACTCTATTAAGGAAAATTAAAAATGAAACAATTGGCATAGTTGTCATTAGTTTTAGTAATCAAAATACTTTGATTTTTAGTATCTAATTCTGTATTGTTTTGATGTATATATAATATCAATAATGATTATCCAGTGGTAGTTCAGTCGACATTCAATTTATTATTAGCATAAGAATTATTTAAATTAAAATTTTCTTATTGTTTTCTAAACTATTAATTGAAATTACTTTTTCCTGCTCTGTTTTTTACGGTTTTATAATTTTGTTAATGAGATATACATAACCAAATCTTATTATGCTTACAATTTTGTGTATATCTTATACATAAATATGAAATGAGTATAGACGTATACAATATGAAATTATGATAGAACATTTTATTGAATTAATAGGTTAAAATAACGAGTTTAAATAATCATAACCATGATACATAGAAATCCTCTTATACTAATATCTTTCATTCTTCTATTTTTCTATTCGGTTGGTTTTAGTATGCAATTGGTTTATGGACATACTGAAATTAAAGTTGGAAATTACACACTAGAGGCTGGGTGGTCAATTGAACCACCTCTAATAAATAATTTAAATGAGATTGTGATATCAGTATTGGAAAATGATTCTCCAGTTAGAAATGCTATGAAGGATCTCTCTATAAGTATCAATTATGGTGGTATTAACAAGAAATTAAATTTTATTCCATCTGAAGAAAGTGCTGGTCTTTATTTGGCCGATATAATTCCATCCAAGTTAGGGACTTATTCTCTTACTCTAAAAGGAGCGATAGGAACCCAGAGCATAAACAATGACATTCAAATTGAAGAAGTGGAAGATGCAAAAAAATTAACTTTCCCTATTTCTGAAGGTTCTTCTACTAATTTGGAGAATATTGGAAAACAAATTACTCCAATAATGAAAGATTTGGCTAGTCAAATAGATGAAACAAAAGAAGAAATCAATTCAACAAAAGAACTAATAGAAAAAATGAATGATGATGATAATTCCACAAAATCTGAGATTGAAAGAACTAATCTTTTAAGCTATATTGCTACAGCGTTAAGTACCTCTGCTCTAATACTAATAGCAAGCAGAGGGAAAATAAAAAAAAAACGTGGTGAGTAATTTCTCACCATTTTGAAAAGTGTTGTTTGTTAGATTTGAATTCATTTTTATAATTGAATAACTTCAATTACTCATAATGTAATAAGAATAAGTGCAAAATAACAAGCAAACAGATGAACATTTTGAATGGTTGACAAGTCAAATGAATTGCAGATGCATTATCTAAGGATTGATTGATGACAAAATAAATTATGACAAAAAATAGGTTAATTTAAAGACATATTTTTATTGTATGATTATTAGGATCATGGTTATTGTTAAACCATTTCCATTATTGATGGGGGGTATTTTAAGTTGTAACTTACCTTTTCTAGTTAAATGAAATTAGATATACAAAAGTACGATTCCAAGATATTAGAATTCATTAATCATATCTACATAATCATCAATAATCTTTTCTGTAAAACTACTTGTATATTTGGATAAAAGTTCTTGAAGTTTTAATTTGTTTATTCCAATCTCGTAATATTTAAATTCATTTTGTTTACGTACCTTTATAATATTTGCATCACGTAATTTTGACAAATGCCATGAAATCGTTGAAGGTACTTTCTTTGTATGCATTACTATATCATTGAATCCACAAGTTCTAGATTCTAATATATAGATAATAATTTTTCTAGTAGTCGGCTGACGGAAAAGTCCTATCAAATTGAACTCATCAATGGGAACATCATGAGAAAAATATCTGGTTACTCTATCATTAACTCGATTTACCCTAACCTTTCCTGAATTATCCAAGAAATTTAAATGATAAGATAAAACACCGTTGGTGAGTCCTGTAATTCTTAAAAGTTCTCTGTATCTTATTCCTGGAGACTCATTGACAAACTGAAATATTTTTTCTCTAATTGAATTAGTTTTTTTTTCATATCTATTATTAGCCATATCGAATTCACCGGGGACTTTTTAGGAAAGAAATGTCAAAAAATATAATCATTATTAACAAGATTAGATGAGAAACCTCATATTAACGTGAGGAATAACCTTAAAAAAGGATTATCAGTTATATGCATACAAAGATTATAGTTGTTGATATAATTCAATAACTAGTACAATTCAAAATATTGAAATTTAACCGTGATGTGATTATTCAAATGGTTATAGGGAGAAAATTGTTTGATGAAATTGATAAACCTATTGGATATAAAATAGTCTATGAAAATTCTTTTGGAGTAGAAAGTGAATCGAGTTGGAATGGGATAATAAAAGGTTACAATGGTTTTCCTGACGGAAAAAATGTAGGTTCAGGCTATTCATTTGAAGGAAAAAATAGAGTAATTGTTTCAAATTGGGATGGTGTATTTACTACCAATGACGGAGATCAATTAACATTTAAAGGGAGAGATATGAATCAGGAAGGAAAATTTGTAGTTCTTCGAACATATTCTACTACTTCTAAAAAACTATCTTGGATAAATGGATTAATATGTCTATTGGAAGGAACATTCAATAAAAATGATAAAGAATTTAAAAGTATAGGTTACGAATGGATATTTCAATAATAGTTTTTTTTATTAAATCATCATTGTGCATATAATATATATTATTAATATTACTTTTTCATCCTATTTCATAAAATATTTCACTATTAGAACAAACTTGCCTTGCGGTAGTTCTCAACAGAATCTTTTGCACTTGATAAGTTTGAATCTAATCCCATCTAAGAAGTATATGTATGTGTTTTTTATAAAAGTACCAAAGAATAGCGTAAAGGAGTAGGAATATCATAGTTATCAATTCTTCTTTTTCCCCATTCCAACTTACTTCAATTTTTAATACTAACTAAAAGATTTGAATAATTTCGAAATCTAAAGATTGAATTATTCTTATTTTTTACTTTAATACAATTTCCATTTGTTTAATTATAATTATTGACTAATCAGATCTTTTTCAAAGAATGATTTTAAATATTTCGACTCTAATTAACGAATTAACTTAATCTTTTTAAATAATATTATTTTCCAGTCTATGTATTAACAAATAGGCTTATTTATAGGAATTGTTGAGTTGTATATTATATGAAACCACCTAAATTCGTGATTATAGTAATTGCTATTGCAGTTCTGGCAGGAATGTTAAATGTTTACAATGTTAATAATGAAGAAGTATACGCTCAAAATTTAACTACAAATACTTTGCATGGAATGACTCAATCTGCTAATAATGAAACAAGTTATTCATCTGATAATAACAATAATTCTGTATTAGATAGTTATCAAAAATCACAAACTTTTATCCATGGAATAGTAGTCAAAATTGATAACGTAGGATATTATTTTGATGGCCCTGCAGACGGTGCAAATGGGACAAAAGATGCACCTGGTCATTATTGGTGGCAAGATTCTCCTACTCATCTGTATGGATTACACTACAATATAGGTCCATTTGGAGAAGAAAGTTGGTGGTCATCGGATGCAAAAGGTAATGAATTACTATATGTAGTTGATGTTATAATAGCACCATGGACAAATACAACTGCGTATGAATTTGCTAAACAAGGATATGTCCACTATCATGAATTAATAAGAACTGATAATGGAGAAAAACATCCCGAATTAGTTGCTTGGTTCAAACATGTAGCAGTACCTGCCTCATTTATACTGGATAAGGGCGCTATGCCAGAAGATAAACACATAGTCTCTGCAGGAATTGATTACAGATTCTTAAACAATTATTTTATGCCATATAATCCAAAAGTAGACCATGGTCATTATGAATAAAATAATACACAGAAGGGATCTTTTACCCTTTTTTTAATTTTTTAATATTAAATAATTAAATAATCTTTGAATTCTTTTATTGTTTCTAATTAATATGTGCATATATACATATATATTTAATTTAATTTCTAAAGTAAACTAAATTTATTTTTTACCATAGGTGAATTTGCCCACGGATTTCTCCATTTGGATTTTGCTCGGTATGTACATTTACATATGTGGTTCCGTTTGACAATGCAATAGATAGGTCAGATAATTGTTTACCTGCCAGTTTCCTTCTAACATAGATGCAGTAATATTTCCATTTGCTAATTTACCATTTATTAGTACTGTTGGACTTTCAGATTTAAATAATGGTACTACAGGTGGTCCATTTTCTCCTTGTTTTCCATTATGTATGTGAGCCATTGTTATTCCTTGTAAATTAGTTACATTAAGTTCAAACTCTATCCTATCTTGCTTTGGTTTAAACCATGTCATACCAGATGCATTAGTTTGAATAGATGGAACTTCTTGGTCTCCAGATAATTGAGCAGTAAACTTTTGTTGATCGCCACTTGGAATTGCGAAAACAGATGTAGATGATAAATATGTTATAGATGTCAATGCTGTTATTAATGATAAAGAGATTACAATAACAAATATTCCTCTTATATTGTTATTTAATTTTATTATAATATAAATTACCTTAAACTATTTAACAACTGGATATAAATCAGGTGAAGAAATTTGGAAATAATTAGAATTAATTATTTAATAAGTTATTATTCAATTAATATCTTAATGTAGTTGCTCAATTTATAAAGTTATAAGTCTATAGTTTTACTTGAATCCAATGATAATAAACGAAAAGAAATATTTCTTACTTTCAGCAACAGTTACTTTACTTTTTATTATACAATCTTTTCATATAGAAGAAGGATTTGGTGCGGTAAATTATGTTCCTCAAGATTTAGACTATGGAATAAAATTTCACTATCCTGATACATGGAAATATTTACCTAAATATAATATTGATACAGCTGATGATTTGAGTACAACATCATTTACAATAATACACAATAGTTCAATAATCAATGACATTGACAAATCATTCAATGGATATCTTATAACAATAAAAGTCATTGATGATATACCACTTCCTACTACTACTAGTGCACAACAATGGGCACGAACTGCACTTACTGATATTTCTGAACAACCTAATAAATACAAACTAATAGAACCTGCTACTCCAAATGGAGAATTCAAGACATTACCAATTTCACAGGGAAAATACAATGGTTATACTTTTACAATAGGAGATAAAACAACGCAGAAAATAAAAGTAAAAACCGTATTAGTTTTAGACAATAAAAGATATGAATTTGACTATACTTCTTCAAACATAAATAATGAAATTGCTTATACATATATTAATGATTACAAAGAAATTCTTAATTCAGTTAAATTTTACTGATAGTTAACAATGCGGAACTGTTAATTTCACCGTTCTATTTTTTTACAAAAAATTTAAGATTGAGGGATATTATATTTTGGTTTATATTTTCCAAGTAGTAACGAGTTTGTTACTACAGTTACAGAACTCATAGCCATTGCTAAACCTGCCAGTATTGGAAGCCAACCAAATACACCTAATCCCAGAATAGGCACTAATGCTCCCGCTGCTATGGGTATTAATCCAGTATTATATGCAAATGCCCAGAACAAATTCTGTTTTATCTTTGCAACCGTTCTTTTACCTAAATCTAATGCAGTTACTACATCTCTTATATCATCTTTAATTAAAATAATTCCCCCTGTCTCTTTTGCAACATCCGTTCCAGAACCTATTGCAATACCTAAATCAGCTTTTGCTAGTGCAGGTGCATCGTTAATACCATCACCAACCATTGCAACAACTTTACCTTCTTGTGTCTTTAATTTAGAAATTACTTCTTCCTTTTGATGAGGAAGTACCTCTGCAATTACTCTGTTAATATTAAGCTTGGATGCTACTGCTTGTGCAGTTCTCTCATTATCTCCAGTAAGCATTATTATTTCTATTCCTTTGAACCTCAAAGCTTTAATTGCTTCTTTGGCTTTTTCTTTTATTGTATCTGATATAGCTATTATACCTGAAAGAGTATTATCTATGGCAACCAAAACTGCCGTCTTACCTTCTTTTTCAAATACAGCAAGTTTTGCATCTACACTTTCAGTAACTGCAATCTGGCTATCTTCCATCATCTTTCTATTGCCAATCATAATGGTATGATTGGAATATGTTGCCTTAAGGCCATGTCCAGAAACTGCTTCAAATGAATCTGGGTTAGCAATTGGAGTACCATTTTCTTTAGCTTTCCTAATTACTGCCTGTGCTAAAGGATGTTCTGAACCAGATTCTGCGATTGCTGCAAGTCTTAGTAATTCTTGTTCTCCAATGTCTGTTAAAGATACTATGTCCGTAACAGATGGTTTTCCTAGAGTTAAAGTTCCTGTTTTATCAAAAACAATGGTATTAACTTTACTTGCTATCTCTATATGTTCCCCTCCCTTATACAATATTCCATTCTCTGCACCTTTTCCTGCACCCATCATCAATGCAGCAGGAGTAGCAAGACCTAATGCACAAGGACAGGCAATGATCATTACAGATACAAATGCAAGGATTGAATAGGTTAATCCTGCACCTCCTATAAAATACCATCCCAAAAATACTCCTATTGCTATCATTACAATAGCAGGAACAAAATATTTCGCTACCTGGTCTACCATTCTTTCCAATTTTGCCTTTCCTGTTTTTGCTTGTTCCACTAATGTTATTATTTGAGATAAGACCGTATCTTGTCCTACCTTTGTTGCTTTGACTTTAAGAAGACCATTCTTGTTAATTGTGGCACCTATTACCTCGTCTCCTTTTGTCTTATCTACTGGAATACTTTCACCTGTTAAAGCTGATTCGTCAAGAGAGGAACTTCCGTCAATAACTAAACCATCTGTTGGAACTCGTTCACCAGGTCTAATAACCATTAAATCGCCTTCTGCTATTTGCTCTACTGGGATTTCTATTTCTTTAAATTCCTTTGTTATTGATTTTAAGTTAGAATTGTCAAAATTTATGTTACTTTGAATACTATGGTTATTGTTATTATTATTTTTTTTGCTTATTTCTGTCATATTTCTTTCTTTTATTACAGGTCTTATTACTCGAGCCGTCCTTGGTTTTAAATCAAGTAATTTTCTTACAGCATCTGAAGCCTTTTCCTTTGTTTTTGTTTCAAGTAGTCTTCCAACTAGAATGAGTGTAATTATTATTGCAGCTGTCTCAAAATATACTGCAGTGAAGGGAAAATAACCTGGAACAATAGTCACAATTGCACTGTAAAGATAGGCAGCTGTAGTTCCTATAGCTATAAGTGTATCCATGTTAGATGCTCTAGCTTTAACTCCATCCCAAAATCCTCTATAAAAGCGCCATCCTATCCAGAATTGTATTGGAGTTGCTAAAGCCAAAAGTATGTAATTTGTGTATTCCATCATCTCGATAGGAAAGACATGTCCTATCTGGGGAATCATGTGAGGCAAACTAAGTATAATTATTGGTATGGTAAGTGCAATACTTATAGTAACATGTATCTTTAATTTTTTTAATGCCTTTTCTGGTTCTAAAAACTCATTTAAACATTGAGTTGAGCAAAAATAGTATGTTATTCCATCTTTAGTATGATGTATAGAAGTTTCATTTTCTTCAACAAACATTCCACATATTGGGTCTTTTGCCATGTTAGAGTAATATACAAATACATGTATAAGGACTAACCTTTACATTTGTAAAACTTGAAATATTAAAAGATTATTCTAGGCATACAATGCCATTTAATCTTACAGATATGGATGTTTCTATAATCAAAGAATTATTAAAAGATGGACGTAAATCCTTTCGCGAAATATCACGCTCTACAGGAATTAGCACTCCTACCGTTAAAGCAAGATTTGATAGGCTAGTAAATGTTGGATTTATCAAATCTGTATCACCTGTTTTTGATTTCAATAAAATAGATCTGAGGAATGTCAATCCTGAAATAAAACAATCTGTAAAAAGAGAAGTCAATTCAATAGATCAGAATACATATAATAAAATAATAAAAAAGAATCTAGAAATTCACTTAGAATGCGATTTTTGTAAAGGCCCAGTATCAGGGAAAACTCACGTTCTCAAGTTTGCAGATATTGAAAGATTTTTTTGTTGTTCTAATTGTAGAACATCATACAAGGAAAAATATAGTGGACGTATAGAAGCAATAAAAAAAAGGTTTAAGAAAGATGATGAATAGTCTATTTAACAGAACTTGTAGCATTGAATTAATTAATTAATTAATCAAAATCCATATATTTTAGAGTCATTGTCAAATTTATCTTTGCAATGTGAAGACACAATATACTTTTCCTCGGTTTACATCTGAAATATGTTTGGTCTTTTTCCATCTACGTCCCATTCCAAAAATTAGATCTTTTACCATTACTTATAATTATAAGGGAGAATGAAAATATAAGTGGTAAGCTTTACAATTGTAAAACATTAATAAATATACATAAAATTAAAAATCAGGTTAAAGTTATATGTAGCCAAATTGATATAATTGAAACAATTTAAAGTTGAAATCTATTTACAGGTTTTTATAATTCTAATTTATACTGTTCAATAAAACTAAATCAATAGTTTTATACCTGTAATCTATGGGTAAATTAGAACTCAAGCCAACCATTCCTTTTAAACCGATATATCATAGCTCCTGCAGGTATTATCGATATAAGGATTATTATTATAAAACTTGTGTAAGGTCCTAGAAATGTTGCAGCACCTGTTTCAATGCCTCCAGGTAAATTTACGTTCATTCCATAATATGTTGCCACTATTGTTGCAGGAATGGATAATGTGAAAAGTATAGTTAGAATTGCCAAGATTTTGTTAGTCTTTTCAGCGCTAAGCATGAAGTCGGTATCTTTGAATATTTCTATGGTCTCTTTTGATTCGTCAAGGACTTCAATTACCTTATCAATATGATCTTTTACATCATCGAAATAAAGAGTGAGATCTTCTTCAGAGAACTTTTGGATTTCCCTACTAATAGTCAATATTGTACGCTTTAGAGGATATACTAATCTTTTAAGAGTGGTTATTTCCCTTCTTAGATGAGATATCTCTTTTGCAATAGCAATCCTCTCATTGAACACTAAATCTTCTATATCATCTAAATTACCTTCTACTTTTATTAAAATATGAAGCAAATCATCTACTAATAGATCTATAATACTGTGAAATAGATATCCAGAAGAATTTCCCATAAATGAATTACGTTGATTTTGGTTGATTTTACAGATTTGGAATATATCTGTTAAAGCTCTTAAATTTCCTTGATGAATTGTAACTAAATAATCATAACCTACAAATATTGCAAGTTGAGATGAACGTGGGAAACTTTCCGTATTTTCCATTGTAGGAAAGTGGAGTATGACAAATACATGATCACCATAACGATCTACTTTGGGAATTTGAATTTTCGATAGACAATCTTCGATATTAAGTTCATGAAAAGGATAATGGAGTTCGAGCATCTTCATTTTTTCACGAGTTGGTTTTTCTATATTGATCCAAGTTAATTTATCATTACTTATCCATTCTATTCCTGAGTCTTTTGGCAATTCATTTCCATTCAATTTCATGATAAATAATACCTGCTAATTAGTCAAGGATGCTCTATATATATTAACAATATTCATAATATTGAATAAAGATTAACTTATATAGAGTTAATGTCCATATTTGTTGTAAAATTTTAAGTTGAATTATCTAATAACTATTTTTCAGTAACGATTTTCATTTTTTTAAATCAAGATATTCAAATCTGTCTCTTGATACAATTTATACATTGTAGAGGTGGCATGAACATCATAAATTTAGTGATGTGATATATTTTAAAGTTAAAATAAAATCAGAATCTCATTTGTTTTTCTTATTAGAGGTAAATAATGATTTCATTTTGTTGTATTAAGACCATTTTATCATCCATTGAATTAAATTTATAATTGATTCAACTAATTCTTGACCTTTTTTGGTCAATTTATATTCTACTCTTGGAGTTATCTCATTATAAGCTTGTCTTTTTAATATTCCCATTTTCTCAAGTTCCTTAAGTCTTCTTGCCATTGTTTTACTACTAATACCTTTCATTAATACTCGAAATTGTTTATACCTAACAGGCTTTGTTGTGCAACATAACGGAATAAGCATTTCAAATGTTCCTCTTTTTGTAATCAAATCTCACAGTTATGCTGTATCTTGCATTAGTTCTTCTGAATTATAACCTTCAAAACTGCAATTATCATAAAATGGTAAATTTTTCCATTTTTGTATCTTTGTTTCAGCCATAACTCTACCGTGTATATATGTCTTATAATTTAAATAATTTACTTTGTAAACATTAGGTTATTCATAGAAAAAAAATACCAAAATAAGAAAATAAAAAAAATATTTAAAGATCAAATTAGAAGAGAATAATTCTCTTAATTTATTTTTTTACGACTACAATTAGGAGATTTTAATAAAAGTAAATATTCAAATCGCAAAAGTCAAATAGCAAAAGTTAAATTTTATTCACTTATCTCTCTAATGAAATTAATCGTGATATTTATAATAATTATTGGAGAGTATTTGAAATATCATATTGGAAGTAAAGATAGATAAAATTTCTTTAGGAGTTGGATTATTTTTTATTTTAGTATCAGCTATATTACTATTATTTGATAGTCAGACTAATTCTATAACTGCTCAACCCACTGAAAATAAAAAGAATGAAAACAAGAATGGTGCTGCTGATCTTACTACTATCAAAACAAAAATAAATTTAAATAATACAGATATTAAAAACCACAAGATCGCTTAAAATAATTGGTTATCTTAATGGTGAAGGACAGACAGGCTAAGTATGTTGATCTAAAAGAAAATAAAAATAAGATAAATTTAAACGATAATTTCTTAACCATTGATTTAAAATTCCATAAAAGTAATGATATTTCTCAAGTGATGTTTGATAATGAATAGTATGTATACGGATATGTATTAAATGATATACTGAATGCTGCTGCTGCTAACTCTCACCTTCCATTGTATGATAGTAATGAAGGAAACATAGGTTTATCTTCTACTAATAAAGATACAGTTAAACTTTGCTTATGATTCTATCAAAAATAAGTTATGAGACTAATTTATTATATTGTATTATGCTAAGAAGGTTTCCAACATTTTTGTATTTATCTCATGGTTCGTGAATTAAATTTGACACGATTCTTGGTCTCTTAATCTATGGAATTTAAGTTTGTGAGTTACGAAGTTATATTTAGAATATAAAACATCAATGTAAATTTTGAAGTGAAAGTATATTTAAATGATATATTAAAAAATTCTATGTTGTTAAATTTGTAGTACTATTAACCTTCCTCTCGACTTGTAGCAATTGCAATATTTACTTCTATTAAATTGAAGCAGCAGTTATTTTTTAATATTAAATCCGCTGAAAATTAGTAATCAGGATACACAATATTCTTTATTTTAATAAAGAATAAACTAGTTGGATTCTAGTATGAAGTAGTGGATAAGCCCAGAAAGTCTAGATTTCCATCAAATAATATTAATAAATCAATAGTTTCCTTGGTGTTACTTATCAAATCATTACGACCAAGCCTGATTTCTGGAGCAGCAGATAACGATCCTTCTGCTATAACAAATTATTCTCATGCAGGTGCAAAATTTGGTTTTGGTCTTCTTTGGATAGTAGTATTTCTCTATCCGTTTATTGCAGTCATAGTTGGAATCTGTGCAAGAATTGGTATAGCAACTGGAAGTGGATTGACATCAGTAATATCTAAAAAATATTCAAGAAAAGTTGCTTTTTTAATTATTGCTTTACTTATCATTGGAAATATAATGAATATTAGCGCAGATATTGGAGCAATGGCTGCTTCGACTGCACTTTTATTTCCACATATCCCTCTAATTGGTTTCTCAATATTGTTTTCATTTATAATTTTATTAAGTGTGATTCTTATTCCTTATAAAAAATATGCTAGAATACTTAGATATCTAACATTAACTTTACTTGTCTATTTTATAACTGCAATAATTATAGGAGGAGGAAATTGGAATGAAATATTAGTATCATCTTTGGTGCCACATATTGAACTAACACCAGAATTTATGATGATGATTGTCGCCATTTTTGGCAATGCTTTGTCGCCTTACATGTTATTCTGGCAAACATCTGAAGAAGCAGAAGAAAGTGTTGCAAGCAATAAACAGAAAGAAATGGGATTTGGAAAGCCAGTTATATCTAATAGGGAAATCAAACTAGTAAAAGTTGATGTTGCGCTTGGTATGGCGTTTGCAGTATTTGTTATGTGGTCAATCATGGTAACGACAGCAGGAAGTCTTCATGTTCATAATATATATGAAATACAAACAGCAGAGCAGGCAGCACAAGCATTAGAACCATTAGTTAAAGCGTTTCCTCATTCTGGCGAAGTATCAAAAATAATTTTTGTAATAGGTATAATTGGAACAGGTTTACTAGCCATCCCTGTTTTTGCAGGAACATGTGGTTATGCTGTATCAGAATTATTTGGATGGAAAGAAGGGTTAAGTAAACAATTTAATCAGGCAAAACAGTTCTATCTAATTATACTCATTTGTATAATTATAGGCTTGATAATTAATTATATAAATCCAATAAGTCCAATTCAAATGTTATTATATGCTGCTACTATTAATGGAATTATTTTAGTTCCCATTCTAATAATAATAATGAGAATTGCTAATGATAAGAATATACTAGGAAATGGAGTTAATGGATTATGCTCTAATATTCTAGGATGGTTTATTATTTTTATAATATTATGTGCAGTGGTAACATTCGTATTTTTAAAATTTTTATAATTCAATTAATCTATGATGTTTAATTTAATATTAAAAATATATTATCACTAACAGAATTATTAGAGTAAAAATAATCAATAAATAACAAAGGAGATATTATCGAAGTTTTTATATCGTTAAGCATTTCTTGCTGTCATGAGCATATCTGTGGTTTCATTATTTTTTACTTATTTCAATGTATAAATGATATCCATTCATGATGGGCAGTTTTATATCAATAAATAATAAATCATAAAATCGGCTTGAATTCTTCTAACGCCTTGATAGGATTATAATCCTAATCTATCATAAAACCATTTTTTTCTAAAAGTATCTTTAGTGTTAAACCAATATCCCTTTCATCATTAACTACTAATATTCTTTTTTTACTATTGTGTGTAATACTATTATTTTGTATAATTATTGATATAGTTGGTGGTTGTTAAATATTTCATTACGATGTATAAAATCAACTAATAAACCTATCACTTCTATTACTTTAGATAATGAAGAATTTTTTGGAACCTTTTAGGAAAATAATAAAATGTTATTAATTACTCCTTACCATACTACTTTATATTTATAAAGTTAATATAACTATATATCTTTGGCATCAGATACAAGGTCAAATATACATTCATCACATTCAGATGTTCAAAGAATAGATATAGTATATGGAATTCAAAATATAGGTACTACATATTCACAATTATATCTTCATGCAGAGATAAAGATTGATAATTGTATAAACTATTATAATCTACTCTCATACTTTGAGCTTGAATCAATAAAACAATCAATTATTGAAGCAAAGTCGAGGGGAGTGGTATTAAGATACATTACAGAAATTACTAAAGATAATATCAAATATTGCAAAGAACTCGCTAAAATTGTTGATGAGCTTAGACATTTAGATGGATTAAAAAGCAATTTTGTTACAAGTGAATCCCAATATATTGCCATTCCCGTTTTAGAGAAATCACAACTGCCAACACAAATCATCTATAGCAATATAAATCCGATTGTACAACAAATGCAATGTGTTTTTAATACATTTTGGTATAATGCCATTTCTGCAGAACAGAAAATAAAAGAAATAGAAGAAGGTGAGGGACATTATGGAACCAAAATATTAGAAAATCAAGAGGAAATTATAAATAAAATTATTCATTTAGCTGAAACATCCTCTAAATTGTTAATTGTTTCCTCATATGGAGGGATGCAGTTAATATATAATAATTTTTTAACTTCATATAAAAAATTACTTGACGAAAATAAAAAAAGAGAAGGTAAAGGAATAAAATGGATATGTAATGTAGAAAAACAAACTCTCGAGATAGTTAAGATATTTCTAGATATGGGAATGCAAATTCGTCATGTACAAAATCTACCCCCGATGAGTTTTGCCTTAGGTGACAGAGAGATTAATGCTACTATAGAAAAGATGGAACATGGTAAGATGGTTCAAAGTCTTTTAACAAGTTCTGAACCTCTATATGTTAAGCATTTTCTTTCAATCTTTGAAGATTTATGGAATAGTGGAATAGATGCGACAAATAGAATAATAGAATTGGAAGAAGGTATCGAATTAGAAGGTATAAAAATTATAAGAAATCCTGTTGTAGTTCAGAAAATTGCCTTTGATCTTTTAAAATCAGCTAAAGAAGAAATATTAATAATATTTTCTACTGCTAATGCATTTCATCGTCAAGAAAAAGCAGGCTCTATAGAACTATTAACTGAAATTGCATCCAAGAAAGGTGATGTAAATATCAAAATTATGACACCAATTGACGATAAATTAAAAGATATAAAAAAAGAACTTGAAAATATAGAAACAAATGAAAAAGTAGAAGATAAAAAAGAAAAAATCGTAGATATATCAAGAGAAAAAAGTTACAAACTACAAAAATCCAATAAAATACAGATTAGATTTATTGAAAGGCAACAACAAACAACAATTTCAATTCTGATAGTTGATAGAAAATACTCCTTAGCTGTTGAATTAAAGGATGATACTAAAGCTACAACTCCTGAAGCAATAGGATTAGCAACTTATTCTAATAGCAAATCAACAGTATTATCTTATATCTCTATGTTTGAAACTCTATGGCTGCAAACAGAACTATATGACCAATTAAAAGTGAATGACAAAATACAAAAGGACTTCATAAATGTAGCAGCTCATGAATTAAGAACACCCATACAACCTATAATTGCAATAACCGATATAGTCTATTCCCAAAGTAAAGGAGATAAAGAAAATCGAGAATTGCTAGAAATTATTCTGAGAAATGCAAAAAGACTTACAAGACTTACTGATGATATTTTGGATGTCGCAAGAATAGAAAGTCAATCGTTACAAACACAAAAAGAATGGTTTAATCTTGAAGATGTAATTGCAAGTCTTGTATCACAATATAAAACTAATATAAAAAAAATGGACCTTACTATAAATTTCAATTTTATTAGAGAAGAAAAAAAATTGTTTATCAAAGCAGATAAAGGAAGAATAACTCAGGTTTTA
>DASVEV010000153.1:0-15406 GCA_036380415.1 Nitrososphaeraceae archaeon | reverse complement strand
ATTAAGAATAATAGCTGCAAGAAATAATGTAACTAATTCGTAAATTGTAAATTCTAATGTAAATGGCTGATTTAAAATTATTCCAAATATTACCAAGAGTGGTACAACAAAAAGTGCTATTTGAGTTCCTGAACCAGCCGCTATTCCGATGGATAAATCAATTTTACCTTTTCTCGCAAGAATAATAGCACTACTATGTTCTGCAGCATTACCAACTATTCCAATTATAATAGCTCCAACAAATACTTCTCCAAAACCAAACTGCTTACTAGTTTCTTCTACAGATCCAACCAAAATTTCACTTATGACTACAACTCCAACCATACTAATAGCTAGCATAAAGAATGCTTTTTTCTTATCCCAATGTTTGGTGGTCGTGTCAATATTGTGATTGTTATTTCCTTCTTCCATGTGTGGAGAAACAAACAAGTGTTTATGAGTAAAAAATGTAAATACAATTCCTGCTATGTATACTGATAATAATATAATTGCTAAGGCATCACTTAAAAATTGTATTTTAAGTTGATTTTCAATTTCAGCAGGTTTTAGTATAGTACTTGATAAGACAGTGGGAATTGCCAATCCAATTATAGCTAAGAAAATCATAGTTGATTGAAGTCCTGCATTTTCACGACTGAATAGTTGTTCCTTTTTACGAATCCCCCCAGCAATCATACTCAAACCAAAAATAAGCATAATATTTCCAAGAATTGCACCAGTAATTGATGCTTTTACAAGGTCTATTAGACCAGCATTAATAGCTACTACTGCAATTATTATTTCTGCTGCATTGCCAAAAGTGACATTTAAAAGAGATCCTAGAGTAGATCCATAATGTGTAGAAAGATGCTCTGTTGAATCACCTATGAGTTTTGCAAGTGGTATTAATGCTATTACTGCAATAATAAATATAATAATATGATCGGCATGAACCAAATCTAAAATAACTGAAATAGGTACAAAGACAAGGAGAAAATAAATAATAGAAGATTTTGTAAATTTCATAAAGTATTTTTGATAATGATTATAATCTGTTATTTCAATGTTTATTAATTATATCACACTGTTTAGAATACTATCTAGGTATGTTATTGCTATTTACATGATTTATTGGTAAAGATTCTATTAATAGTAAAAACTATCTAAATTGTAGTTTAATTAGAAAATATTAATATTAACTTTATTGTTTAATATTTTTATAGTGTAAACTATCCACTCACTTACCAACATGGATATATAAAAGAAATGATTGTGGAATTTTAAATAAATTTTAATTAAATTAAATAGTAGAAATTCTACAAATATTAGATCATTATTTATAAAATAGTCATGATTTTTATTTTATAAAAATATTATTAAATGGTAAAGGCAATTAAATATATAACATTAAACTATTATATCATAATTAATTAATCTAATAAAATAGATTAAATCATTTCTATATAAAGACAATTCACTACAACTTCCGCAATTTCACTAGCCAAATGCTGCTTTGAATGAGATTATGCTTTTAATTAAGAGATACAACATGAGATAGAGCTACATATGTTGCCATTTGTATTCTCTGTAAATGGACTATTTACTTGTACCTAATAGTGGTTGAGTCAATCTATTTACTCTCTTCCTTATTCTTTTAGAATTTATATAACAAGATTGGAATAGCATCTCTTTGTAATATATTTGATATCATTTTGATTCTTTTATTACTTGTTTTTCTTTTAATGCCATTATACCAGCGATAACAAATAAAATAAATCCTGGTATTCCAAAAAAGGTAGCAGTAGCTAATAATAAGGTTCCATAAATAAATAAAGCTATTCCCACGATCCTTGTATTTTTTATATAGAATATAGAAACTATTCCTGCTAAATTAATAAGTAATACAATGAAAACATGCAAAATAGTACCCCCTAAAAAAAGCCCTAAAAGAGGTATACCAATTAATGAATTTATAAAAAAGTATATTAACAAAATTATAATACATACCGTTATTCCTAATATAGTGTTAATTATTGTTAATTTTTTGTATAGTTTCATTTTATATTTAATTTCATAACGGATAAATTAAACTTTGATATATTGTATATAATTATCAAAAAAAGAAATAGATAGTCAAATTCTGTAAATTGTGATGATTTTTAAAGGGAGGGGGTTCCTCTTTAGAGGTCATTTTTGTTCTTATATTATACTACAATTATTGCCATTTAATTTACACTCATTGTCAATTTTCAGTCTATTAGTTTACAATAACAAATTTGTGTGTATAATTTAAAAAAATAAAATTTTTAATGGAAGTATTCTACCATTCTTTTAGAATTTTCATTATCATTAATTACTATAGAATGATAATTATTCTCTTCTTCATTTATTTCAGCATGAGATATAAGAAAGATCTGTTTAAAGCTCTGATCTTTCATCAAAATATTCATTATTACATTTCTACGGAATTCGTCAAGGCTGGTCATAGGTTCATCCATTATAATAAAATTTATCATAGGTACTTTTTTTTCTACGTGTTTGAAAGGTCTGATAGTCGACATAAGTTTTGATATAGAAATCCGTAGTGCAAGACCAAGAGCTGATTCATCCCCTCCACTCAGTTGTTCTTTATTTTTTGTTATGTGATCTTTATTATCTACCAAAGTCAAAGTTAAACCATGAGATATTCTATCTTTTATTTTTCTCATTGTAGATGATATATTAGCGATTTCGTATCTACCTTCAGTAAAAGGTATTAGATAAAAATTAGTATTTTTCATTAAAACATCAGACAATCTTCCTTCAACGATATCTGTAGAAATAAATCCATCTACTTCTCCCAGTAAAAATAGAACATGTTTTAACAAATACTCTTTTTCTTTAAGTTTCTCTTCAGCAACTCGTAAACTGATTATTTTTTTTCCTCTTATTTCAATTTCTTCTGTTAGATAAGAAATATCCCCGTGAATATTTTCAATAGTTTTAGCTTTTTCCTCAATTCTTACTGTAATATTAAGTCTTTTTGAAATTAGTTCATCAATACTATTGCAATTAAAATTTGCTAATAAGTTATGAATATTTGATACTTTTATATCATCACAATATGTTTGTAAATTTGATTTATTTGACTGAAGTTTTAATAAAATGTCATTTTTCTCTTTATTGAATATGTTTATTTCTTTCTTCATTTTTTCAAGCTTAATATTTTCAGATTCTAACCTTTCTTTAAAATTTTTTACAAGTTCTTTTGATGAAAAAATATTATTTTCTATCTCTGATACTGATGAAATAAGATCATCAATTATCCTTGAATTTAAATTATTTAGTTCATCGTATTTCTTATATACTTGTGAAATAGAATTTAACTCATCATAAAAATTGAAACGTTTTTCTATTAATCCATTTACTATGGTAACTATAACTTCTATTAATTGTCTTACTCCTTTTTTTTCGTCAAGTTCTGCCTCTATTTTCTTTAATTTTATTTCTAATTGATTTATCTCTTTTTTAAATGAATTTTCTTTATTAAATATATTTTCTCTTGCTCGTTTGAGATCAAATAGCAATGTATTTTTATCGTTAATTTTACTACTACATATTGGGCATTTATCTCTATCTTGTATATATTTAATGCTATTGTTCTGAATTTCATATAATAGCTGATTGGACGTAAAAAGTTTTTTATGTCCCTCCATTATAGTTAATATTGAAATTCTTTCTTTGTCAGTCTTTTCTAATTCAATTTGATTTTTTTCTTTAACTTTTTCAAGTTCTTCTACATTATTTATTGATATATTTTGAATATCAATATTTAACTTTTGATTTGATTTTGATATCAAATTTCTTATTTGTTTTTCATCATTATCTATTCCTTTTAATATATCACTAGCTTTTCTTATACTATCTTTTGGTGGATATTCTTGTAGTTCTTTTGAAAGCTTTAAAATTTTTGAATCTAAGAGAAATATTTTATCTTGAAGATCTTTTATTCTATTTTCTTGTACTAATAGATTTTCTTTTTTATAATTATACATTTTTTCTCTATAATCTACATCTTTTTTATATTTCTCTATATTTTCTATACTTACCTTAATTTTATATAATTTCTCTTGAGAAGGATAACTAATTAAAGTATTTTTATCATTTTTTATCTCCTGCAATTTTAATTCAAGTTTTTCTTTTTTTTCTTCTAAAATTTGTTTTTGCTTTTCCCATTCATTTTGTTCTGTTAATAAACTTCCAATTTGTATTTTTAAATCTTTGATTTCTTCATTAATACTATTAATTTGATTCTTTAAGTATTTTTTTATATGGTCGTCAAAATCATTTAATCCAAATAAGTTCTTGATTAGTTCTCTTAATTCACTTGGATCTGCGAGTGCAAGTTTATCTACTTCTTTTTGTCTAATATATATAGTTTTTTCAATTACTTCTGGATATACTCCCAAAAGTGATTCAATTTCTTGATTAACGATATTTGGACCTCTACAAAGCTGAATGAATTTATCTTCATTTTTTTCTTTTTTAAATAGCAATGCAGAAGATTTCACCAAATCATTTTGAAGGTCCTGCAATGACTTTCTTTTTCTAATAACTTCAATTGTTCTTATTACTCTATATAGAATGTCACTGATTTCAAATGTGATAGCTACTTCACATTTAGATTCTCCAGTTTTAATTATGGATTTTCTATCTTTTTCTGCCATCAGATGTTCACCAAGTAGGCCCCATAGAATAGATTCTATTATACTTGTTTTACCCATTGAATTTTTTCCTTTGATAATAAAGAATCCTTCTCCAAGATACCCCTCACACGGTATGGAAATATTATCAAATGGTTTGAAATTTTTTGATTCTATTTTCAAAATTTTCATAATATCACTACTGATTCTTTAATGATTCAAAGAAAAGTTTCGCAAGCACGTTTGAATCTAAATTATTTTTTTTTAGATCTTCTTTTCTAGTAGATGTAATATATTTTTTAAATTCTTTCTCTGGATCTTCTATTAAATATTCTATAAATGTATCATCTTGTTTAATTTGTTTAATAACAGTATCATCATAATATTTGGGTGTTTCTAGAATAAATTCTACTATGTTATACTCATTGCTATTTAATGTTATTTTATTTAGATAAGATGATATTTCATTGATATTATAAAATGAACCATAACTTCTATTACCTCGTATAGTTATTTTAACTCTAGCAGCGGTTTGGTAATTATAAGGTGTATCAAGTCCATTTTTCTCAAATACCTTTTTAATACGATCGATAATTTTAGAATTATTATCATCTGGATAAATTTCTACATGATCACTTATTATTTTTCTCTGTTGAGGTAAAAGTTTTTGACTCACTTTAATTTTAGATTTAGAAGAAGAATCATCAATATCTATAACCAAATAACCTTTTTGATAAGTTTCTTCATTAAAACTCCACAATTCTGTTGATCCAGCATACCATGCATTATCATTGATTTGTTGCATCTTATGATTATCTCCCAGTCCAATATAATCATAATCTCCCATCAAAAAATTGCTGTTTAAGGTATGATTTTCTATCATTCCATGAGCTAAAAATACGTTTATCATATCAGGATTAATATTATTGTTTTGTATGTAGACCCATTCTTCATATTTTAATAATAATTGTGGTAAGTCATTGGATTCTAATGATGGATGTGCATGAATTCTTAAATTTAAAGTTGGGAAGTCTTTGAATAAAGGTTGTTGATTTCTTATACTATCTCTTATATCAAAATACGTAAAAAGATATACATTATCAAACAAAATTGTGTATTCAGTTAATGGTGAAATTCTATATTGCATATAACGACCATGATTTCCGTCAATTATAACAATGGGAATATTATTTTCATATAATTTTTTGAATGCCTCTGCAGCTACTTTTCTTGCCAATTCTGGGGGTGGTGAAGGATCAGTTCCTGACGGAGTGTCAAAAAAATCTCCACTATGAATTATGATATCAGGTTTTTCATCTTTATCAAGATTTATTATTTCCTCTATAAATCTTCTCCAAGAGTTGTAAAAATCATCTTCTATTGGTTTTATCTCTTGATTAATAATTGAAGCTCTTGTTCTTTTTGGCCTCTTTCCAAGATGAGTATCAGAAATATGAATTATTCTCATTTTAGCAAAATTTAATTTTAAATAATGAAATCTTAAAATTACAAATGAAAATAATATAACAATTAAAAATCATAATTATCCTGAGTATAAGTTAAACTATTAGATATACTCTTTCTTGTATATGAAAGTAATTTATTTTCTTTTACAAATGTCTGTGATGAATTAAAGACATTTAAAAAAAGCGGAGTACCAGCAAAAGAAAGAGGAGATACTGGTCCTTGGCTCATAAAAGAATATTTTCTTGATTTAGTACTAAATGAAGTTGCAGGATCAGTAAATGATTGATATAGTTTAAGTGCATTATGATCAGATACTAATTCTCTTAGAGTAGCTAAATCACTTCCTATTGATAAACCAAAACCACAGAACATTATTCTTAATTGTTGAAGAATATCTTTATGTACACTTGAAATTGAGGTACTTATAAACATCCACCCTAATCCATATTTTCTAGTTGTTCTCACTGCGTCCAAGAGAGTAAGTCTTAGATTTTCAAGGTCAGAATTTTCATATTTTTCTCTTCTTGCAAATCTATGAGCTTCATCAAGTACAACTAAAGTATTTAGTGAAGTATTTTGTTCCCAACTTTTTTCTCCTAAATTTATCAAACCATACAAAATTCTTTTTAAAATTAATGCTTGTATAGTTTCATTCCAATAATCTAGTTTTAGATGATGAGCACTTTGTAATGATAGATCTACTATAACTAAAGGTTTTTCATCATTTGTAAATCTTTTTAGTAGAGAGTCTACAGTTTGTGCTCCTGGTCTATAATGAAATAGTTGACAAATGGGCTTCCAAAATCTTTCATATAAATAATTTTCATCAACTTCTGAAAGGACGGTATTTAGTCTTGCTCTTGGTTCAGCAGTAGAGTATATTAATAGCTGAATATTAGGATTACGCAATATATTAAGTACTTGTTGGAATGATTCCAATTCAATAAGATTGGTTAGACTTATGTGTAACCTATTTTTTATTTCATTTATTAAAACATTAACTGCATCGCGTTTATTTTCTCCTTTAATGGACAGGTTTGGAAAAAATGAAGATTCATATAAGATTTCTTCGAATAACTCCCACCTATCTAAGATTAAGTTTCTTATATTTACTATTTCAAATTTCTTTCCTAATGAATTTAATATTTCTTTAATATTTAAAATAAAGCCATTATTTTTTGATTGATAATTCAATCCATTAGCATTATCAAACATTGCATCTTTAGAAAATTCACCTACTGGATCAAATACAAAAAGACCCATTTCAGGATACTTAGCATATGCCATTAGAATCATCTTTGCTAAAGTTGACTTACCAGAACCGGTTGTACCAAATATACCTAAATGATATGCTTCCCCTGCACCTTCAATTCCATTTCCAAAATGTTTAAACCACATTGGTAATTTAGTTTGTGATCCATATACATATCCTAAATAAAAGATTTTGTCTAAATGTTTTTCGAGTAATGAATTTAGTATATTATCATTTGTTATATGTATATATGTTCCTGTAGCAGGTACAGTTCCTAATAAACTTGTATCAAAAAAATTCTCCTCGTCGTTATTGCTAAAGACTGCACTACATAACAGTTTTCCTACGTGCGTATCTTGAATTCCACTTATAGGATTTACTAAACCTCTTTGTCTAGCAACAGATTTTATAGTAGGATCTTCTAGGAGTACATTTTTGAGTTCTATCTCTGTAATTTGTCCTAAAGAATAATGGGATTTAGATTCTTGTAGATATCTAAAAATTACAAGCTCTCCTATTAATTTTTTAGTTACAGCACTTTGTAATATATTTAAACTTATTTCGCTCGTTGATGAGGGAGATCCGATAGTACCTATTGGTTCGGTATTGGATAAAAGTTGATTTAATTTTATATCACAATTCAAATCTGAATCATTATTTTTTATTTTATTATTATCGTTATTGTTTATATTATGTGAAATCATATCTATCACATTCCACTTTCTGTTCTATATGAATGCATAATAAAAATGATATCAGATATGCTTTCATCATTTTTTTCAATCTCGGTCATGCTCCTTGTCAATACCTGTTTGTATGCTGGAATAGCAGGTGCAATATGTTTAACCATGCGATCGGCCAGATAAAGAGGATAAGGCTCCATAATTGAGGGAATAGAACATTGACTTTTGATTGACTGAAGTAATGCATAAAATCTATTACTATCATTTGCTACTGAAGATGAAATCTCAATTCTAATAGCAGGAGACCATTTGTAAGGCTTATAATATATAACATGTAATCTTTTAATCTCATCAATAACTCCCTCCATTAAATTTTCCAATTCATAATCATCTTTACCATTATCAATAGTAGGGAGTTTTTTATGCCAATTTTCTTTTAATGTAAATGGTTTTGGAAGTGTATATTCTCCTTCATTTAAAATTAAAGTTAGAATAGCTCTATCATCATAATCTGTAGGCCAATCATAAATGTCTCCAATATCGTTTCTTGAAGTATATTTAGGAATTCCTATCCATTGCCTTTTATTATCTTTTGATTCTAAAATTTTTTTGTAAGATATTAAGAAATTCTTATAGTTATCACGTATTTGATTTGCTGTAACGCTTTTATGTTTTTCGATAAAATCTATAGCTTTATACATATGGATAAGTCCCGTAGTAAGAGATCCGTCCAAAAAGATTAAATCATACGGTGCATTTGCTGCAAGATTTATTTCCATTTCTATCATTAATCCTCTGGCTGCAATCATATTTTCAGGATCGTGTCGTTCGGGATTTATGAAGACGTTATGATTAGGAGAATCCCATTTTCCTTTTTGATAAGAAGACATTAAACCTTCTACCCCAACAGTAGCTATAGCTATGAGATCTGTTCCCAAGAGACGTTCAATTGCAAATGCTCCATCTATACCACAAGAATCTAAGATGTTGTGAGATTTTATTTCAGTATCTTTTCCTAAAATCTCAGAACTATCCAATTGTGAACGAAAATAATGTCGTTTTTTCCTAATTGTATCAAGGGAATTAACTAGATCATTACTTATTTTGGTTGTTTTTGATAACATCTCTTCAACAAGTGATGCAGGAATATCTAAAAAAGGAAAATCAGTAATAGAAGTAATATTAGAAGGTATATTGCTATCGCTCATACAATATTACTTATTTTAATTTTATTTAATGTTAATGCTAATCTTTTTATAAAGAAAATAAAAGGATTTAAATTATCGTAGACACAAATAAAATTTAAAACATAAACAGCAGCAACTATTTTTTAGCTAATAACATTCATTATTTTGGTTAAATAGATAGTAATTAGCAAGAAATTTGGAAACGATTTTGAAAAAAATATTATCCATAAGAAATATCATTTAAACAATCTCAGAAAATATTTATAAAACTTCTGCATTTGCTACACGATCTTTCCAGGTTGTTAAAGAAACTTTTAGAAAACTTAAATGAGTAAAAATACACTATAGTAGGTTAAACATAGAATTGAAGTTATGTGTAAAAAATGTAAAGCTCATTTAGGACATGTATTTGACGATGGCCCAACTCCTACTGGGAATAGATTTTGTATCAATTCTGCATCATTAAAATTTGAAAAGGATAGATTGAAATAATTAAAATGCTACAACATTAATAATATCATTATTTAAAATAATTCATCTAATAACTTGAAATTTAAGTTAAAGAGACTATTTTTATCACTAAATTCATTATATTTAAGGAAGCTACAAAATTAATAATATATCGATCTGGTCATATGAAAAGTGCCTGGTTATAAAATTGATAAAATAATATTTATAAATAGAAATACAAAAGACTAAGGTTATTATATATAAAGTTAGGTTTTTTATTTATTATGTAGATATAGAGGAAATAATTTTTCTATGCATTGGAAAATCAATATAGTTGTTTAGGAATATAATCATATCTGCAAGGCCCCTCTATTGAATCTCCATCCTGATGATTGAAGTCTACTATTACATCATCAGAATCACAAATAAAACTATCTCCACCGTTACCACCCTCTAGTAAATCTCCACCTTTACCACCCTCTAATTTATCATCACCTTCTCCACCTACTAATGAATCATTTCCGAGGTACCCTTTTAGAATATCATTACCTTCATCTCCGTACAACTTATCATTTCCTTTACCACCCTTTAAGTTATCATTTCCCTCACCTCCTTCTATCTCATCATCACCAAACCAACCATCTAATGCATCATTTCCTTCCATTCCTTCAATATTGTCGTTCCCTTCTCTTCCGATAATTTTATCATTACTAGATGTTCCTTCCATAGATACAGGCTGAGAATTAACAAATTCTACTGTAAAAACATGTGATATTAATATCCCTAGAAAAGTTACAATTATTATTTTTAATATATTATCCATTTTATATCATATAATATCAATTCATTTATATTTATATACAATTATAAAAGATATTTAATATTTTATAGAGTACAATTAACAAGATTTTCTTATATTATAATCTTTTTTATCTATAGGAAAGTACAAAAATACAAACAACATAATATTATATAATATACTAAAAAATGATAATATAAGAAATGATCAAAATAATTTAATTGAAAATAGATTGTACAACTATATATAGTAATAATATTTGTTGTTATATCTTCTTGCTCTTTATGCCATATTGATATCATATTTTCACTTTAATAATTACTAGATATATTCAAATTTGAATTAGGTCCTATTGTTCAATTATTGCCACAATAATATTACAATCGTTATATATAATTTTTATTTATAATATCTAAATTATTATGTAATAGTAGTAAGATACTATCTAATAAATAAAGGGTTATGCTGGAGCAAACCCATGATAATAGGGAATTTGTGCATATTCATCTGAAGCAGGTTCCGTCAGAGAGATTAAATACCCGTCAGGATCTAGGATGATTGTATTTTTTCCAGATGCGTCGTCTGACAATTTTTTATGAAAATTAACTTTCTGTTGAGTTAAATTATTATATATTGTATTTAAATCACTTACAGAAAAAGTTATGATTATAGAATTCTTGTTATTTTGATTAGATTCTGAATTTTCTAATTCGAGTATAAGTTTAGTATTGGTAGAATCTTTTCGTGAAAATTCTACTTTATCTTCACCTTCTTTATTTACTCTTAAGCCGAGAATATCACGATAAAATGCTACCGATCTTTTTATATCTGAAACTAACAGTGTAATTCCTTCTATCCTATTTAACATGCTTGTCACTACAACATTCTTTTTATTAAATTTAATGTTATTAAAATTCAATAATATCAAAAAATTACTAAAAGGCATATCCAATAAAAGAGTTTAACAAGATCTGTCATCAATTAATGTCAACTCTAAATTTTTTTACTTATTGGTTTAACTTTTTTTAATGCCGGATTATAATTGTTAAAGTATATAGCGTAACAATAGTTTCTTAATATTTTTCCAGTAGAAATAGAAGGGTAAATTATTTATTTGAAAATTGTATTAATTTGTTTATTACAAGAAATACATACTCATATACTTGTTTTAATTAATAGGGCCAGATAATGAATTTTTTCTCTTGCAAAAAGTCATCTTTAACGGATTAATTATATTAGTAATTGTATTTAAAACTAAGTCAAAACGATTTATACATTATAATTTCTTTCAATTGATTTTTTGATGAGTGTTTCTCTCATGAGTTTATAATTTCTTTTAGATATTCTATTATTCAACTATTAAATTTATCTACGATTAATAACTGTTAAAAGTAAGATATATGAGATATTTTCATTTTATATAAGAAATTCTATTTATTGACTGGAAGTAAAAGTGTTGAAAAATATATAAATTTAAGAAAATATAGTAAGACATAGTAGTAGTAGTATTCTATTGTTAATTATCGCTTACATTCTAATATTGTATTATAAAATAATGTATTTGTATAAACAATGAAAAAAATTGAGATTATTATTCCCCATGAACGTATTGATAATGCTAATCGTATCTTGAATAAATTTGGTATCAGAGATGAAATGTCTTTTTATCAAATAAATGGTAGGAGAGAAAAAACTGAAGTTACATCTGTGCCTGTTGGAAGAAGTATCATTATGTATACTCCAAAATATGGAGGAAGAACCAAAATTGAAGCACTTGTTGAAGATTCTTTAGTTAAAAAATTACTTGAAGAATTGTTAAATAAATTAACAACTGGTTCGGTATCTGATGGCAAAATATTTGTTTATGATGCTTCTGAAGTTTATGATATAGGAAGCGGTAAAAAAACTGAATTGAATATATAAAAAATTACTCGTACAAATCAAACTTTCATTTATTCTTACAATTCGCCAATATTTTCAGCGAGATTTTTAGCTCCTTAAGTGATTTTGGAGTTCTTTATATTCCTAAGTCGTTTATAAAGTACACAACTTAAGTTATGACGTAAGGATTATTAAAATACTCAGGCTCATGTAAAGAATTTTTATCAACTTGACTACATTAAAGATATGAAAATTAATGGTTTTAATAAAATAAAAAAAAGACCTAATCAGTCTTCCTCCTATATGTTTCTGTTTCTTCTTCTGTTATTTGAAACAATATATTATCTTCATGAAATCGTTCTAGCAAATCCTTTGGAATGATGAATTTGTCTTTGTTTACAGTATCTTTCTGTGTTATTATACAGTCAAAAGTAATTTCTTTAATTTCACCAAGGTCTGTATTATCAATACCTCTCGCTTCTTTTTTAATGATACTTTCTGGTTTTAAAACGCCACCATAATTATCTCTCATACTTATTATAGTTCATTATTGTATAAAGGGGAATATATTCTAAAAATATATAAAAATTGTCAGTAATTATTTATAAGTATCTAATTCTTGTTACTATATAATAATCAACGTTATCCTTTTGTTGAATTGATAGAGTAATTAAACTTTATTTACAAGTTCTTCCAACAAGATTGGTTGATAAATTACTATTTTTTCAATATCTGTAATCTTTTTTTTGTAATTCTAGAATGTATTTATTATCCTTTAATCTTAATCCTATCATCTTCTATTAGCATAGAGATATCTCAGCAATTCTTTTAACTTTCATTCATAATATAATAGTAACTTCAGTAGGTAACATATAAATTTAAAGCTTGTTTATATAAAGTAAAATATCTTTTTTAGTATTGTATTTAACAATATTAGAACAATAATAAGATTGGAACTATTACTACAAAAATTAACTATAATATCTAACACTTAAATTCGGAATTAAAAATAAAATTTAAAGTTAAATATCTCTCTAGATTTTATTATATTTATAATAAATTCAAGATAAACATTAACCAGATATTTTTGTTTGTTCTGTGTGAGTTTTCCAAATGAGGTTATGCCTTCAATTTGTAATTAAAATAATTAGATTATGAAGAAAATAAATAATTCTTCATATGTATATGCTATTCTTTAGTAACATTCTGTTTTGCTAATTTTGTGCATGCTTCTAAATGATTATGTTCTTCTTTCAATATCTTTCTAACTTGATTTCCAAATTTCCTGCTTTTTACTTCTTTTGCAACAGAAGCAAGAACTTCATAATGAGTAACTTCAGCACCTTCAGCTAAACATAAGAATTCTAAAGCCTCTTGTGTATCAGGTTCTTCACCTAAATAGGTTTCCATCATTTTTGATGCTTTTTGAGCAGTCTCTTCAGAAACAGAATTAATATTCTCAACGTCAAATCCTTCGTTTTCTGCAATTTCTTCAATCAGTTCTTCCATCTCTCTCTGTTGTTTGTTTGCTTCCTCTTTCATAGGCATTAGTTTTTTTTCATGTTCTGTTTTTAGCAATCCTTTTGATTTTAGCTCATCTACAGCCTTTTGAGCTGCTTTTTCTAAACCAATTGCCTCACCGATTTTTTGTTCGATTAATTCTTTTTCTACCATCTATATTTTCACTGTTTATATTGCAATAAAGTTAATAACGATATTAATATTGAATTTGGAAAATATAATAGAAGAAGTTTCTTATATATAATATCAATCTTTTTATCTAATCTCTAAAGATATCATTACCAATATTAGCACAACTTTAAGCCATTGCTTTTAACGTTAATTGTTTGATTTTTCTTTTTTATAAAAATATGTAAATCCTATGAAGATAGTGAAAGAAAAGAGATGGAATTTGAATCCATTATTTGTATTTACGGATTTATATTAAAAGAAAAATTTTAAAAGTTAAAATCTTTCTTTTGAGAATTTCAAGAGATGATTTAATTGAAATTCTTTCAATAAAAATTTGGATATATGTCTCTATGAATATATTGAAATTGATAATATTTATTATGTAAACAGAATAGAATGAAATTATAATTTATCTTTTTAGTATTAAATAGTAAAACAAATTATTCTCTATATAGAATATATCCCCCCAACTGTTATAAATTAGAGGAACCTATCATTTTCGATGAAGATAATTCTTGCAACTACAACTTTAATTGCTCTTCTAACAATAGGAATTATAGGAATAAATAACACTATAGGAAACGCATTTGCTCAAATAAGTTCAGAAGATCTTCCAATGGAGGAAATGATTGACGATGAAACTGTTACAATGACAATGTCTAATCAATCTGAACCTATGGTCAACTGGACTGGAACAATTGAAGTAGAGTCTACCATAGCGGAAGCATTAAAATCAAAAGTAAATGTCAACATGATAGATGCAATAAAAGCAGCACAGGAAAATGTTGGATTAAATTCTACAGTCAAGGAAGCAAAATTAACTCTTGCACATAACTATCTAGTCTACAAGATAATGGTTGTAGATGAAGATATGAAAAAATATAAATTCATAGTAGATCCAGGCAATGGAGAAATTCTGATGAAGAAGGAAATTACGTGGTATGATGATCATGCTAAAATGAACTGTGAAGGAATGGGTGACAAATCCGGTCACGACTATAAAATGATGATGAAAGATAAAAAATATTAAATAGGTTGGAGTTTAGTGATTTCAACTAATCACTATTTTTTTATTTATTGATATTGTTGTTGTTGTTCTACTTGTCCAGATTCTTCGCTTGTCAATCGTGTGTAGGTAGTTAATGCTTTATCTATTAGATTATCTAGTTTATTATAAGAGGATGTTTCTACTCTTATAGAAGAACCTTTTTGTGTAGAAATTTCTATTTTAAAATTTTCTTCATATTCTTCTTCCGCTGGTGTTACTATATCTTTGTTATTCGACACATTTATCAAAATATTTTGTTATATATACTATTTAAGAAGATCAAGAA
>DASVEV010000152.1:0-5317 GCA_036380415.1 Nitrososphaeraceae archaeon | reverse complement strand
TTCATATAAAAGACCATCGATCCAAATAATATTTCTCTCGTCCATTTAATTTTCATTCTTTAATACTAATAAAGTTTAATTGTTGTGAGTAATTTTTAAATCGCTTTTATTTCTTTGTAAATGTATTGCTCTTATAGCATTTGCAACATTGTTATCTATGTCATCTACTATTATAAGAATTCTTGATGTTTCCTCCTGGGCATCCAAATTCAGTATATTTATATCATAATCGCCTACAGTTCTGCTTGCAGTAGAAACAATTTTTGGCATTTTCCACATCATATCTCCAATTAACGTAACTACACCTTTTCCATAAGCAAATTCGACTTTTGGATAAAAAGCCTTAAAGTGACGTTCATGACGCTTGACATAGTCTGCATCAAGAAATAGCAATCTTGTAATTTCTATATCATCTACTTTAAACGGCGATAATTTTAAGAAATTGTGGTATTGTTTATCCTTTTCAAGTGATGCTATTAAATAAGAAGCAGCAATACTTTCCATTCTGACAATAGCACAATTTCTTTTTCCTGTTACAATCTTGATTAATGAACTATCATCATCATTATTTTCTACACTATCTAAAAAGTCGTGTTTTCTATTAATCAAAGATTTCTCAATTATAGTAATATCAGAAGGATTCAATATTGATGTAATTACTATAGGGATATCAAAATTATTGTCATCAATTTCCTTAATTGCAATAGGATCTAAAATCTTCATACCAAACATTCCAGCTAATTTTGCCTCATTATATGATAAATATCGTATAGATTCCAATTCTTCTTTTACTATTTTTGGATCTGCGCTTAGGACAATGTTATCTTTTTCGAAATCTATTTGTACTTTAAATTCATCATATAGAATGATTGCAATATCTGCTGCAGTTCTATCAGATCCTCCTCTTTCATATGTTGTTTCAAGTCCGTCAACTGTTTTTCCAATAAATCCTCCAATAGATATTACTTCATTTTCTTCTAGTAATTTAAGAAAGTGTTCTTTATGTTCTTTAGATTCCTCTATCATGAAATTAGCTGCTTCAAAATTATCATCAGTAATGATCGGCCATTTCTCAATGTCAACGTGGTCACATTTCAATCCATTACTTCTCATTACGTAATCCATAAGATATGACATTGTAATCTCTCCTCCATATGCAAGTATTCTTGATCTAGTAACATCAATAAACCTTCTATTTTCAGTAACATGATTTAACGAAGTTGTAACATAATTATAAAACATTTCCAGGTGAAATTCAAATTCTTCAAAATATTTTTGAGATAAATATTTTTTGGCTATATTTAAATATGTTCTATACAAAATATTTGTATCTACTTTTTGACCAGAAGCATATTTTCTACCAATGTTTATTGCAATATCTGTCATAGATTTTACTTTTCCTTCATGTTCCATTAATGGTGCAGAAAAAACAGCTACAATTTTTTTTCCCTCTTTTCTCATAGCCTTAATTCTTTCTATCACAGTAGGTATTTGATCACCATTCTGGCCAATAGTACTTCCTCCAAATTTTGCAATAATAACTTCAGTCATATGTTATACCTATCCTATTGTAATTTTCGTTATATTATTAATGTATAACATCTAAATAAAACTTGATATGATCTCAGCAGCTTTTTTTGCTCCATTGCTCACATTATTTTTTCTTATATCAGAATTTGAACTAAGTTTTTCTTCAATTAATTTATCAAGTCTTAATATATCTTTATATTCAAAGCCTAGCCTTTTGGCACTTTCTTCTTGCTCATAATGATTTTTAAGAGGTATAAATATTCCCGGAATGTTATAAACTATTGATTCGTCCATTGTAGATCTACCCGCTAATGATACTATTAGATCAGAAGCATAAATATATTCATTCAAATTAGGTACATATCCTAACAAATGAAAATCTTCAGCTGGGTTTATTTGCAGAGCGGGGCCAGTTACAACAATAAGATCTATATCTAATTTTGCCTTTAATCTTCTAAAAGAATCAATAACTTTTTCTATCAGATATTTTCCAGCGTCAGTTCCACCTACACTTACAACAATTGTTTTTTTAGTAAAATTAAATCTTTTACGTAATGTTTCTCTACTTTCCAGAATTTCTCTTACAATTGGTCCAACATATCTAAAATTTTCTGTATCACATCCATAATCTGGTATTATTACACAATCACATTTCTTTATAATTTTGCATAATCTCTTGTTCATTTCTTTTTCTATTATTGATGTTATACCTTTGGTAAAACTAGTCTTAACTATATCTGTAATTAGAATTCTTCTTAAATTTTTTTCCTCCGCTATCGAAATTGATGCAAAGTCTTCATCACTGACAATTAGTTTTTCGATATTCGCATCTATAATTTTTGTTGCGATTTCTTTGCATTTATTATAATATAACAAATACTTTATTAACCATGTAAATGAATGACGTAGTTTTCCTGATTCAATTTCAAACTTAGGTGGATCGTATAAATTAAAGGCTTTTAATCCATAACTTGTTAAAAATGCATATGCCGCAGAGCCGGTAACAAAATTTACTTTATTATCAATTTTAAATTTTAAATTATGAATTATTGCTACATCCCTTGTTGCATGACCAAGACCTATAGGGCTTATAAAAAAAAACATTTATCTATACATTTGTTTCCTTCTTTTTGTATGTTACTGTCTAAATTAATTAATTTTTCTCTATTAGTTGGTTTTTTTAAATTCTATTTTTACCTTGTAAATTAGCGAATTGTTTTACTAAATAAAGTTTATAGTGTTTACTTGTTCCAATCAAAAAAAAACTTTAACTTGATAATGACGATTGACGATACATGTTTGGTCATAGTAACATGAGATAATTTTCTAGTAGTACTTTAATTATATTAAATTAATTAAAGATGATCATTTAAAATATACCTCACATAGTGTATAGTTCCTATTGTAAAAGAAATAATACTACAGTTAGACACAAATATTTAATATAGATTTTAAATAATGATTGAAATATAATAAAAATTGGAGCAGGGTATTATAAATTATTGCTTAAATTGAATGTACTATCACTATTAATTCCTAATATGAAGATCAAATGAAAGATAGCAGTAATCACGATCATATTACTTGTAAAAAATTTACTATAAATTTGAAATTATATTCTCAAAAATAGTTTATTTTCCATGTTTCCGAAAGTGCTATATAATACGATATTACTCAAATCAATCAATTTATCATGTCGAATAAAAAGAAAAAGAACAATGAAAATGATGATAATAAAAAGAAAAAGAGCTATTTCGATATATCAAGAAAAAAAAGGAGTAAAAACTTTAAAACAGTTATTCTTCCAATTATAGCTGCAATTGTTATTATTGCTGTAATTTCAATGTATGTATCTTCTCAAAATACTCTATCTGTTGCGGGGTTCGGACCTTTAGGTTCTGCACATGAACATGCTGCATTTTTAGTTAAAGTAAATGGTCAAAATATAGATTTTAGTCAACCAAAATACCAAGTACAATCTGATTATATTCATGTTGAGAACGGTGATGGCAGTACACTGCATAGACATGCAACAAATGTTACTTTTGCGGACTTTTTAAAAAGCGTCAAAATGAATATAGATAAGAAAAATAATTGTCTGATCTTCACTAATGGAACAGAATATTGCGATGATAATAATAATAAACTAAGAACATTCATCAATGGAAATTCAACGAAGTCTATTTCAGATTATGTCCTTAATAATAATGATCGTTTGTTAGTGATTTATGGAAACGAAACCGATGAACAGATTGCTAAAGCATTAGATGAATTGAATAAGATTAAAATTCAATTCAATTAAATTTTCTTTTTAGCTATTTCCTTAATCTTTTAATATCCTTTAGGTTAAATGAATAATAATTGACTCTAATTATTTTTTATAGTATTTCCTACTAAATATACAAATATATCATCAAGTGTTATAGGTGATATATTAAAGGACATGTTATTTTTTATAGCTAGATTAGATAATTCACCTATGTTAGATTCAAAGGTGAATAATCGAATAATATCAGTACCTATTTCTACTACATTTCCATAATCTTTCAATTTTTCAACATCAACAATATTTTTTTTAGATATATCCATACGAATATTTTGTGGAATTATCTTTCGTAAATCATTAATATTTCCCTCTTTTACAATTTTACCATTATCGAGTATAACTATTTTATCAGATAATATTTCTGCTTCATCCATATAATGTGTTGTAAGTAATATAGTTTTACCTTCTTTTCTCAAATCTTGCATTAAGTTCCAAACTTGACGTCTTGAAACGGGATCAAGACCTATTGTAGGTTCGTCTAGAAATAATAAATCTGCATCAACAGCAGTAGCCATTGCTACCAAAATCTTTTGTTTCATTCCTCCAGACAAATTCATTGCAGGTTTATCTTTTACTTTAAGCAATTCAAATCTCTCTAATATTTTTTCAGTTTTTATTTTTGCGATAGACTTCTCTTCTCCTCTAATCTTGAGCCAGTTATAAACATGGTCCCAAGGAGTAAGTGCTCGTAATGGTCTTCCTTCTTGTGGAACCACCGAGATAAATTTCCTTATATTTTCTGCTTGGCTTATTACATCATAACCTGAAACTTTTAAAGTACCTGAGGTTGGTAACAATTGAGTAGCACATATTCTTACAAACGTAGTTTTTCCCGCACCGTTTCTTCCTAATAATGTAAAAATTTGCCCTTGATCGATCTTTAATGAGATATTATCTAAAGCTGGCACGTGTGTGCCTTTATAAATTTTCGATAAATTATATGCTTCAATTGCCTGCAATATTTTTAGTATTTACTTTCTATCAATATATTTACTTTCAATCAATATATTTGAATCTCAACCAGTTGAAATTTCTGGTTACTTCAATATGACTTTTCGAGATACTATGGAAAATTGGCAATCAGAATTCTTACAGTTATATGACAGGTAGCAGGACTTTCAATTCTTTGGTATGTAGGATCACCTCAATCTAAAGAAGGAGACGAAAGAAAAGAAGAAAAAATGGATATGATAATTAAGAGGCTAGATCCAGAATTACATATGGAACTAAAAATAAAGTATTTTAAATAATTTTTGTAGTAATTAATTCATATTGATATATTTATTTATAAACAATCAAATAATCTAAATAATAGTAACTCGTCATAAATTTATGGTAGAATTTACTGATATGAAAGGTCAAGAACTTGTGGATATCAAAGAAACAGAAGACAAACTTGAATTATTTTTTAAAAATAATAAATATATTATTCAAATTATTGACGGAAACTTCAAAATAACA
>DASVEV010000151.1:0-8699 GCA_036380415.1 Nitrososphaeraceae archaeon | reverse complement strand
ACTGCAGCAGTTTTGTTTGAAGATGAAGGAGATAATATAGAATCTCATATATATGATACAATTAAAGGAAGTGATTTTTTAGCGGATCAAGATGTGGCTGAAAAACTAGTAAAAACAATACCTCATGAAGTGTATCAATTAGATCATTGGGGCATGCCGTGGTCAAGGAGAAAAGATGGACGTATTGGACAAAGAAAATTTGGTGGTTATTCGTTCCCCCGTGCTACATATGCTCAGGATAAAGTAGGCTTTTATGAAATGCAAACCTTATACGATACATGTCTAAAATATGATAATATTAATTTCTACAATGAATGGTATTGTACTAGCATACTTAAGGAGGATAATTTATTCCGGGGATTAACCGCGATAGAAATGAAAAATGGAAATTTTATCAAAATAAAGTCTCCAGCCGGAATTATATGTACAGGAGGTGCAGGAAGAATTTACAGCTTCTCTACTTATGCTTATTCCTCTACGCCGGACGGTATCGATATGGCATACCGGGCTGGACTGGCAATTAAAGACATGGAATTTGTGCAATTCCATCCAACAGGTATCTTACCCTCAGGAATATTAATAACTGAAGGAGCTAGAGGAGAAGGCGGCTATCTCATAAACAATCAGAATGAACGTTTTATGAAAAAATACGCTCCAGAAAAATTAGAGCTTGCTCCCAGAGATGTTGTATCAAGATCGATGATCAGGGAAATTCAAGAAGGGAATGGCTTCAAACATGAATCAGGTTTTGATTGTTTAAAATTGGATCTAACACATTTGGGAGACGAACAAATTAAAGAAAGACTAGCTGGAATCCGAGAGATTGGAATAAAATTTTCAGGTATTGATGTAATTGACGCTCCTATTGAAATTAGACCTGTTTGTCATTATATGATGGGAGGGATTCATACTGATATTGATGGGAAAACAGAAATGGGAGGTTTATGGGCCGCAGGAGAGGCTGCATGTAATAGTACACATGGGGCAAATAGATTAGGGGCAAATTCAACATCAGAATGTATCGTTTGGGGAAGACTCACTGGAGAGCAGGCAGCTAAATTTGCAATAGACAAAAAAGGATCTACAATTGATGTATCAAATGACCAAGTCATTTCAGAAGAAAAAAGGATTTATGATGGCATTTTTAGAGGAAGAGGAGAAGTTAATCCCTACGAATTGAGAAAGGAATTAACGGACACCCTGGATAACAAAGCATATGTTTTCCGAACAGAAGAAACTCTTGTTTCTGGATTGAAAAGAATACGAGAGTTGAAAACATCAAGCTGGAAACATGTTGATGATAAATCAAAGGAATATAATACTAATTTTACTAATGTGATGGAGATTGATGCTATGTTGAGGACAGCAGAGGTAGTCTTGATGGGTGCGATAAACAGAAAAGAGTCTAGAGGAGCACATGCCAGACTTGATTATCCAAATCGAGATGATGTAAATTTTTTAAAACATACACTAGCCTATTATAATTCTGAAGATGAACCAAAATTAGCTTGGCATCCAGTCACATTTACAAGGTATGCTCCGGTGGAGAGGAAATATTGATATGACATCGACTACATCATCAGCAAAACGACGGAGTGATGAGAACAATAAAAATGATCGTACAAATAGAGAAGGAGTCAAAGGATGGCTCAATCCGATTATATATGGATGGGAAAGAGTTTCTTACTGGTTTCAAAGATTAACCGGTATATTTCTCTTAGTTTATTTTATTGGTCATGTTTATGAAACCAGCTCGTTAGTGAGCGGCCCAGATGCCTGGGCTGCAATGTTAGAAATGACCCAGACTATAGGAGGCCATCTATTTCTAATTCTTGTAATAGGAGCCAGTACTTTTCATACAATAAATGGAATACGATTGATATTTACTCAGTCTGGCCAAGGGCTAGGAAAACCAGGAAGACCTGATTATCCGTATGATCCAACATCTATTAATAATAAGCAACGTTCGGGATTGTGGATTGCGTTTATTCTAGCCGCTGTGGCAATGCTATATGGGGCAAATGTTCTTTTTAGTGGAGAGTGAATAATCATATGACATCCTCTAATATCGAAAATAATAGCAATAAAAATAAAAACAGAACTAAATGGTTTTCAAATATTACTATTTTAAGAGAGAGCCAGATAATGAAAATACACTACTTTACTGGAGTAGGTGCATTATTTGTAGTTGCTATTCATATAATGATGAGATTAATAATGCCATTTAATATGTCACTAGAGTTCGAAAATGTTATATTAAATTATAAAAATATTTTTTATGCATTATTACTAGAATCTATATTGATACTAATAGCCATACATGGCTTTAATGGCCTTAGAGTTATTTTACTAGAAATAAGACAAACTCTAATTTGGGAAAGAGCAGTGAATATATTAGTAATAGTTGCACTGATTGGAATAATTGCATATGGAACTCGAACGATAATCATCGCTAATGGATTCTCTTTGGGTTAATATGAGGGTGCTATTGTAATATGAACATATTTAAAAAAGATAAAAGAAAAGAAATAAAGAAGAATGAAGAACCTTTAGAAACATCAAATACATCCGGCAGTAATCAAAGCCCTGTAACACTACGTGTTTTCAGGATTAATGCAATCAAAGATCCTAATGATGTTCATCATTTTGATGAATTTCAAGTGCCAGTAAAAAGATGGACTACTGTATTAGATGCACTATTAGATGCCAAAAGTTACCAGGATAGTAGTATTGCAATTCGTTATTCCTGTAGAATGGCTTCCTGTGGTTCTTGTGGAATGAAAATAAATGGGATTCCGAGACTGGCGTGTTATACAAAGATTTCTGATCTTGATACAAATACAATTACCTGTGAACCTCTTCCTAACTTTCCATATATTCGAGATTTAGTTACTGATTTTTCGCAATTCTTTAAACATCATCGTAGTGTCATGCCATACTTACAAAATAAAAAAGCCGATATTCCCGATGTAAATGAACTTTCAGAATATGAACAGACTCCCGAAGATTTGGATAAATTTCTTCAATTCTCGTACTGTATAAAGTGTGGTTTATGTTATTCAGCTTGTCCTACGGTAGCCACCGATCTAAAATTTCCGGGGCCACAAGCATTATCTCAAGCATACCGATATTTTGCCGATTCACGAGATTCAGACAAGTCAAATAGATTGAAAGTAATTGATACTAGTCATGGAATATGGAGATGTCATTTTGCAGGTTCTTGCAGCAATGTTTGTCCTAAAGGAGTAGACCCAGCTTTGGGTATACAGCTTCTTAGAAGTCATCTATTGGGGTTCTCCAATAGCGAAAAAAAAATTGCGAAACTTCAAGATAGATCTTCAAGTTCTTATATGGAAGAAGAAGAAGAAAAAGAAGAAAAAGAAAAGAAAAATAATTAAATAAATAATTTAACAATATAGTCGATAAAATAACATTTGTCGCCCTATAGTTTCTTTCTTCTACTAACCGTGTTCTAAACTACAACGATTATTATCTTTTACAATCTATCAACTAAATTTACGTGTAGTAACGATAAAAGAAGATAAAATAAAATAAAATAAAACAAAATATAATAAAAAATAGTATAAATAAAAAATAAAGATAGTAATCTAACTATTTAAAAATAACAAACAGAATTTCTTATTATTATTGTTTATTTTGGTGATCCACTTCTTCTTTAGCAGGAGGCTTGCTTTCATTCACCTGCTTATTTATAGCTTCAGCCATAAAATGATTGCTTACATTAATCTTTACATTTTCAATTCCTTCTATCTTATAAATATTATCTCGTACATCTTGAGCAATTTTAAAACCAAATACGGCAGGACAAAATGGACTTGTTAAATGAAAATCCACATTTACATCTTTTTCTTCAATATCTACTTTATCAATCAATTCTAATTCCATAATGGATACACCTATTTCAGGATCTACAATTTTTGATAATTCATCAAAAATTAGCCTACGGGTTTGTTGCATATCTTGAGACATTATATAAAGTAATCAAAAACCATATTTAACTATTTATTAAATACTCACATATTATTTTCAGATTGTGGCAATAGTTATTGTTGAAGAATAATGAATATATTATATCTTTTTTCACTTTATAATGATTGATATTTTGTATCGCTCGAGACAAAAAGAAAATTTGGATAAAGATGTGTTAAATTTTCTTTCTTCTCTTAATGAAGATATTAATATAATTAGTTATGATATTTTGGGAACTCAAGCTCATTGTCTAATGTTAAACAAAATTGGAATTTTGACATCGAAGGAAGTATCTAAAATTCTTTTATCTTTAAGTAAAATAAAATTTGAATCAAAAAATAATAAAACGATACCGAAGAATATACTTTCAAATGAACTATTTCTTTCAGAAGATATACATGAACTAATAGAATCCATAGTTATTCAAGATATTGGAATAGATATAGGAGGAAAAATGCATACAGGGCGATCCAGAAATGATCAAGTCATTTTGGATGTAAGGATGAAATTGAGAGATGATGTAATTGATATTTGTGAATTAATTATCAATGTTATTAAATCTCTAATAGAAAAATCCAAAGAACATAAGAATACAATAATATCACTATATACTCATTTACAACAAGCTCAAATAGGAACAGTTTCTCATTATTTTTTATCATATTCTTTTAATCTCTTAAGAGATCTCGAGCGAATAAGTTCCTCCTTTGATAAAATTAATTTATCGCCACTTGGATCTTGCGCCATTGGTGGAACAGGAATACCAATAGATAGAAATTATACAGCTTCTATTTTAGGTTTTCGAGGATTATTAGAAAATTCTATCGATGCTACTAGTTCGAGAGATTCAATGATAGAGTACTTGTCTTTTCTTTCAATCTTGATGAGTACGCTCAGTAGAATTGCTGAAGATTTTATTTTATGGTCTACTTCTGAATTTAATTATATTGAACTATCAGACAGATATAGCTCGACATCTAGCGTTATGCCACAAAAGAAAAATCCTGATCCACTTGAAATACTTCGATCTCGAACTTCAATTGTTATGGGAATGCTAATATCTTCACTCTCTATAATAAAGAATCTTCCATCTGGATATCATAGAGATTTACAGGATCTTAAACCCCTTTTGTCAAACTCAACAAAAATTGTTAAAGAGTCTTTACTTATAATGAAAGGTATTATTGATACTTTAAAAGTGAACAAAAAAAATACCTATAATTCTGCAAACAAAAGCTATGGTGTATCCCTGGATATAGCAGAACAGATTGTAATCAAATACAATATTCCATTTAGAAAAGTACACAAATTAGTCGGTGCATTAGTACAACATGCTATAAAAAATGAGAATATTTCATTAAGTCAGATACCTAAGGAGGATCTCAATAATATATTGAATCTTACAAAAATTAAAATAGATGTGGATGAATTAATGTTAATCATTAAGGACACAACTCCTGAAAAATCAATATTATTCCGAAAATCTTATGGGTCTCCAAACCCAGTGCAACAAAATGAGATGGTAAATTCAATCGAAAAATCACTTTTAGTATATTGTAAAGTCGTATCAGAAAGAAAAGAATTGTTAAAGACAGCATTCGATAACTTAGAGAAAGAGGTTATTTTAAATACTAATATTGATAATAAAAAAAATTAAATTGAATTTTAAGAATTCCATACTCTTATATAATTATTTTTTGTTTCCATAAACAGAAAATTAAAAAATTTAATTAAATAAATACTTTATAGCCCGGCCCAGATTCGAACTGGGGTCAAAGGCTCCAAAGGCCTTTATGCTTGGCCGCTACAGTCGGCGGAAAATAATGTTTCCTCCACCGGGCTTCCGGGCATAATGTCGTGTAAATCACTAGGATTATAATGTTATGGCTTAAAGAGAAATTTTTTGAATATTTCTATGGGGTCTTCCATTTCTGCTATAATTTTTAAAGACATTTTCTTAATGGTATCTTGATGAGACAATTTTTTATTGTTATTTATAGTATTTTTATTTTTTACCATTGCACCTTGGGAGAGGATTCTTTTTATAGATTTAGTTAAAGTCGCTGGGTTTCTCACCTTTTTAATTAATCCCATTTTTATAAGGTATTTTTCAACATAAAAATTAATTGGAGTTATGGAAATGACAGGCTTGCCCATTAGTGCTGCTTCAGCGCTCATTGTTCCTCCAGCTCCTATAAATAAATCTGCAAGGTTTAGTAATAGATTACCATCCATTACAGTTTGTATTATTTTTGTTCCAGCCATGTTTTCAAATCTACAATTGTAAAAATCAACCTGATCAAGGTATCTTGCTAGAATTAAAATATTATATTCATGAGAGAATTTTTTAACTATCTCATCAATTAAACCAATCGAACTCTTTACATCTTTATCAGCAATATATGATGCTTTTATTTCTTCGGGCCTAATTAACACAGTCTTTTTTTCTTTATCAATTTTTAATTTCTTTTGGATTTTTGCAATCTCTTGTCTTTTATTATATTGTAATTCTTTTTTTAACCAAACTATAGGATCAAGTGCTTTATATTGAGTTACCTTATCTTTTTCTAAACCAAGTTTTGTCCATTCTCGCAAAGGAATAACCCAAGGACAAAATAATCTATCAGCTAGTGGAACTGTTAATTTAGCGACTGCAGTAGCATGAGGTGAATCGTTAAATATGTAATGTTTTATTCCCATTCCAAACGCTACTCTTGATGCTTCTGGGGAAGAAAAAGATACGGTCAAATCTGGCTTGAAAGAATTTATTAAACTGGAAAGAAGGAAAGCTCGTTCAGTACTTGTATTTAATTTTTCATATTTGTTATTTCCACCATGTCTACCTACTGTTTGTATATCTATTTTCTTTATCCTTGCTAATTCTTTAGCTTCTCTATATTCTCTTCCAGTACATAAAATTTCATGATCATCTTCTTTCAAAGTATCTACAAAATATTTGAAAAACATTATTTGCTTTGGAGTAAGTATATCAAACCAAATTCTCAATAATATAAATACGTAATAACATCATTGAATATACTTTTCTTTTTTAGTCAATGAGATAATTGTTAGAGTAAATTTTAATAAGTGTTTTAATAAGAATTGTCTTTTCTACTGTAGAATTATTAGCTAAAAGAAATGAATAACTTTACTAAGGAGCTCTTATTTATATCTGATTGATAAAGTGCCCTCTTCTCCCCATGTTGTTGTTTATGGCTTAAGTACTGAAGGCTATAACTTTGCTTCATCTATTGTATCCGCAGGGGACAAAGTCTCAATTATTGATGAATCATCAAAAATGGGAATCTTATTAAATAAAGATATTACTAGAACATATTCTACTGCATCGGATCTTATCGAAGACCAACCGTTACTTGAATCAGAGTCTATGGATAACGTAATATCTTCGGCGTCTTATCTCTTCTTTTTTCCTAAAATAAGAAAGATTGGTCACGAAGTTAAAATTGATATATCTTCAAAATTTATTGATGCTATCAAACCTATCAATAAAAACACATCCATTGTCTATCCACTTCCTACGGGAATAACGGGGAATGAAGAAAATATAGATATTTTAGAACACACAACAGGCATGACGGTTGGAGAGAATTTATATTACTATTATATGCCTCTTAGTTCTGGTCCCCTTCTGTCTAGTACTACTATTTTGGGTAACTTCAATTCTAAGAGAGATATATTTTTAGAAGATATGTTATATAAATTCACTAATCAAGAAATCAATTTTGTTGATATACTATCTGCCGAATTGGCTTATGTTTCCAGAATTCTACGTCATTATTCTGGAATTGCAAGTGTTCTAGAAGTTTGCAAATTTGCAACTGGATATGGTATAGATAACCGAATCGTGGATAATTTTCATAAAGATCTTTATTTAGATGATATAACAAATGGATTACACGATCTGAGAATTATTCAGTCTTCGTTACATGGTTCTAATCCACTTGTATACCTTGTTAATGGTACGATCAAAAGCATAGAAGGTTATACTAAAAATCTTATTGATAAAGTAAGATACATTCTCAAAAAAAGAGATCTAAAAGCAAGTAAAACTAAGATTTCAATCTCCTGGACTTTAGATGTCAATGAGATGAGAGGAGATAAAATAGATGTATATACACTGTTAGAAACAAGGTTAAGAGACTATATAGGAGACGTGGAACGAAGAGGAAAAAATCAACTTGAAAATTATCCAAGTGATAAAACTACTATATCTATTGCATGCTCTAAAAGTGATTTTCATTTACTATCCAAAAATAATAGTGCAGAAACGATTATTATTAAAGCCAACCCTTTTTGTGAAGTAGTATAATATACTAATAAAGTAATAAAATAATAAAATAATTATTATTATTATTATTATTATTATTTCGTAGTAATATTCTGCCAACTTTTAGAATGGTATCTGATTTGTGAGATTAAATTGGTCATTATTTAAATCTCTTGTTAATCTAATTAACTAAGTGACAAGTTCTTCCCACACTCTCTTTTTTTCATCATATTCCTTTCTGGAATATTTAATCCTAGCAGGATTGCCAAGAACGACTGTGTCAGGTGGCACATCTTTTGTTACAACAGCACCCATACCAACTACAGCATTTTTTCCAATAGTAACCCCAGGTTTTATTACTGCTCTAGCAGCGATTATTGCTCCATCCTCTACAGTCACTCCTATCATTTTTGGACTCATG
>DASVEV010000150.1:0-2377 GCA_036380415.1 Nitrososphaeraceae archaeon | reverse complement strand
GGAGTATATTCTGACCCAACAAAAGATCCAAGAGGCCACATGCTGACTGTTGTATTTATTGTATTAGTTATTAGAGGAAATCCCTCTACAGGGGACGACATCAATGAAATTTCCTGGATGCCAATAAATAAAATAAATGATCTAGACATCGCATTTGATCATAAACTAATAATAAATGATTATTTGAAATGGAAGAAAGAAGGAGGAACCTATTGGACTAGCAAGAAAAGGTATTAATATATGTTATAAATGGCTTTAAAATAAGAAATCTGGAAATATTTCTTTTGCTTCCATCCATTTATATTTACTACATAATAATAATAAATTATGCAATTATCTGAGTTGGAAACAAATAAAATACGTAATGATTTTCCAATTCTAAATCGCAAAATTAATGGTAAACCATTCGTCTATCTCGACAATGCATCAACCACTCAAAAACCCTTATCAGTTATTAATAAAATTGTAAATTATTATTCGTTTTATAATTCTAATATTCATAGAGCTGTTTATGATATAGCAGAAGAAGCTACTAATGCTTATGAACTAACAAGAAAAAAAGTATGCAAATTTATTAATGCCAATTCTACTCAGGAAATAATTTTTACTCGCAATGCTACTGAAGCAATAAATTTAGTCTCATACTCTTGGGGTAGAAAAAATATCAAAACAGGGGATCTGATAATTTTATCGGAGCAAGAACATCATAGCAATATTGTTCCTTGGCAAATTTTGGCTAAAGAAAAAAATGCGGAAATAAAATATTTAAAAATTGATGAAAGGGGTAACTTAAATTTAAATGAATTAGAATTTTACCTTAACAACAATAATAATGTAAAATTAATTTCTTTATGTCACATGTCTAATGCACTTGGCAATATTATACCAATAGACAAAATCATAGACCTTGCACATGCATATGGTATTCCTGTATTTGTTGATGGTGCTCAGTCTGTTCCTCATTTACCAACGGATGTTACTACTCTTGATTGTGACTTTCTTGCTTTCTCCGCTCATAAAATGTTAGGACCCACCGGAGTCGGGATTTTGTATGGGAAAAAAAATATCCTAGAAGAAATGGACCCGTTTATCTGTGGGGGTGATATGATTAAAGAAGTTCATAAAGAAAACACATTCTTTAACGATCTACCTTATAAATTTGAAGCTGGGACACCTAATATAGCCGATGTTATTGGTTTTAGTTCTGCTTTAGATTATCTAAACGAAATAGGGATGGACAATATCAGAAACCATGAAATTGAATTAACAAAATATGCACTTGAAAAAATGTCTGAACTTAAACAAATACAACTATATGGAGATATTAACATACAAAATCGTGGAGGAATTATATCCTTTAATTTAGGTGATATCCATCCACATGATTTAGCAACTATTTTAAATGAGCACTGTATTGCAATTCGTTCCGGTCACCACTGTGCCCAAGTGTTAATGGAAAAGCTTGAGATCTCTGCTACTTCTAGGATTAGTTTCTATATTTATAATACGAAAGAGGAGATCAATATCTTTATTAATGCGTTAGGCAAAGCTATTAAGCTGTTTAAACTTTGAGTGATGATATATATAGAGAAATTATTCTAGATCATTATAGAAATCCTAGAAATAAGGGTAAGATTGAGAATGCAGATGTTGTCATCCATGATAGCAATCCCTTATGTGGTGATCAAATTGATATGTATCTCAAAGTAGTAGAAGGACAAATCAAGGATATTAAATTCGATGGAAAAGGGTGTGCTATCAGTCAAGCTAGTGCATCGATGCTTACTGAGATGGTTATGGATAAGCCTTTGACTACCGCTAAAGATATATCCAAAGATGAAGTGTTAGAAAATATAGGATTAACTAACTTAGGCCCTGCAAGGATAAAATGTGCATTACTATCTCTCAAGGTCTTAAAGATGGGTATGGTAAAATACTATTCTGACAAAGAACCAACTACTGCTGAAAAAATGGAAAACGATTCAAACCTTTTCTAACTTAGTTTTATTTAAATAATATTTTTTCTTTAAAATCTACTAACCCCTATATGTCAAGTTCTTCATTTTGGAGAGATTTCCCGGTACATAAAACTCTACTACTAGAAAAATTAGAACAAGTTAATTCTGTTTGTGATAGCATGATTCTTGATTACATGAGATTGGTACAAACAAATGATTTTAGTTATAGAATTCTATTACCAAGAAATGAAGAAAATAACAAATTAGCCAAAACAATTGGCCTTAGTCTTCAATTAGAATTTACTTCTCAATTGAGACAACGAAAAATAAAAACTAGGATGAGAGAAATTAGATATATACATGATAAAAATCATTTTGGATGGATTATAATAAATTCTGACTGAACAAAAAATGCATAT
>DASVEV010000149.1:0-7074 GCA_036380415.1 Nitrososphaeraceae archaeon | reverse complement strand
TGTGTAGAGTGTCCTGCAATACCAATTTGGTTATTCATTATTATGGACAAATGTGCATTGAGTATGCTAGCACCGGTACTGAATAATCCTATTTGGTTATTTTTAGCAACTACTCCTTTTACTTCAACATTTTGAGATCCTGTCATTAGTATACCAGCTTGAAATCCTTCAATAGTACCATCATGAACTACAACATTGTTCATGTTAGGAATCATGACTCCTACCTTACTAGAAGTCTTTGTATCGCTATCTACATCTGGACCAGATATTGTATGTCCGTTAAGATCTACAACAATATCACTCGCACCAACTATAAGACCATCACTATCTGCACAGTTTAAGTTTGAAGTTAATACAACATTTTGTGTGATAACTTGACCGCATGATGGACTTATGGCTAATGGTTGTGTTGATGGTTGTTGTTGTGTTTGTAGTGGTGATTGTGTGGGTGCTGCTGGTTGGGTTTGAGCGCTTATGTCTATAGGTTGCATTGTTATTGTTGTAACGCTTGAAAATGCAATTAGTGTTGCTAGGATATATATTATAAGTGTTTTATTCATTACAGATTAATTAAAAATAAAATATTTATGCTAAACTAATAATTTTATTTATCAATTTTACTGTAACTATGAAGGTAATCACTTTAAATAACTTTAATTTAATGGCATATTCCATTCCATTCTTAAAAAATACATTACTCATAGAAAAAGGATTTCAATTTCAACTTGTTGCATTATAAAAAATTCATGTACTAATACTGCTATTACTATTACTATCATTCTCTATAATGACAATTAATAATAACAATGAAAGAACACATTAGGCATATAATGGCATAAATGCCTATCTAAAATTGATATCATTATAGAGAATTGATAGTAGTTCATGTAATAATAATAATACAGACTACTGATAAATAAAGATTCTTTAACAATGAGAATAAGGAATCAAATATATTGATATCCGTTTGCTTTTTTATTCTCTAACAGATTCGAGTGTACCATTTGTCATGGTCAATTTCATATCATGATTGTATAACCATTTAAAAAATAATCTTAAACGATTGAGTAATTGTTCTAATTAGTTATCCATCCATCCATCACTTGTCATGATCATCTTATCTTTTAACTTTTTGATTTAAAAATTCTAAAATTTGTTTTCTTTTATTAATGCCATAAAAGGAGGATCTTATGAAATTACTAAATGTTATTATAACTTTTAAATTATTATTTTGATGATGTTCTGAAGAACCCTTACTTCTCATAATTCTAGAAATTCATTTATTGTCTTTATTTCTTGGAATTGGGAATGTGTTGAATTTTACCTATTGTTTTAGATAGTTTCAATGGCATTTTCTTTCCTTTATTATCCTCCTTTCCTTCTTTATAAAATCTAATATCAAATTCAAAGTATATGAACCCACTTATAGAAGGGGCTCAGAGGTTTGACGGTCATTTTTGTCTGTAATCCAAGTTTTATTCTAATGTCTTTATTATATTTATTTATTGAAATTATGAACGTCTTAGTAATTCAACCCAATAGTATTCATATCTAAAAAAAGATAAAGTATAAAATATTTTTTGAATTACCATAACCATAATAAACTATCTTTAGTATTCTAAAATAATGTCAAAAAGGATAGAAAATATTAAAAAAAATCCTAAAACAAAAAACATGTTTGTTTCAGGTTTATTTTTACCAATTACAATAGTTTTCATGGTATTTGTAAATATTGCCTCAATATGTTATGTACAGGTTTATTCTCAAGAACAAGAACAAAATCAAACACAAACAAATCAAACTTTTATCGAATTGACAGGTAAATTAATTGGTACTACCTATAGATGGATAGACTCTAACAATACTATTAATCCTACTTTAATAATTAATTCAGGAGTAAATAATCAAATTAGTGTCAAAAGTTTGAAAGATGATTCTCAAGAACATGACTTTATAATAGAAGGTATTACTTCTAGTGGTGATAAAGAGGAATTAGTTATAAGTGATACAGTTCACGATGGGTCGTCGAGTATAGTTGATTTTTATCCTTTAGATCCACACGAATATAAGAATTATAAGTCATTTGATTATTATTGTGAATTCTATCCAGAGACAATGAGAGGAAATATAAAAATAACAAATTAAAATCTATTGTATTATTTATTTCTGAAATTTAGAGTCACATTTTAACAATTGGGATCGTCATTGTATTCTAAAAAATGGGTGGGGAGTTCTAAATGAAGATAATATTCCAGTTATCTGATTTCATATAGATATTCATTGGGCTCAGAGGTGTGTGAATTGTTATTGACACAATATTTTTGGCCCATCTTATAAGACAATAAAAGTGGAACTGGAATTTGACTATATAAGTGATAGTCTTGGGAATATAAAGATTGCAAAAAGACTAATAGAGATAATTCTTCTTTTCATTATTTTTTAGCTAATTCTTTATTAATGAATTCCTCAAAGTCAGGATCAAACCATTTTCTTGCATCTATAGTTTTCCATGTTTCTGCTATAGTACCTTGTTCAAAAGCGCTTTTCATATATCGCAACCATCCTGTCCATTCGTTATCGTTTACTACTCCTCTTTTCCACATATGGAATACATGGGCATATGTGTATAGAATATAATAAGCAAATGATACCTCTGGTGAACAATAGTTTGCTGGAATATTGCTTATTACTTTAATCAGTTCTGGCCGTTCTACTCCAATCTGAGTAATTCCACGCAAACTTTCATCCATATCATTGAGAATCTTTGTTTCTATATCTTTGGATAGGATCTGCATTTGTTTTCTTGAAAAATATAGAACTACAAACATACTACCTATAATTCCAAGTGCTCCTCCGATGCTGAAATATTCAGCTATACTAGCTTCAACCATTACTTGTTACTTATAAATAAAAGATATCTTGATAAGAGTTTCTTTTCAGATGTATAATCTAAATCCTACCAGTTGGAAATGCAGTTAGATAAAAAAAGAAGAAGCAGATATAGTACAATTTCATATTTAGCTTTTTTTATCCATATCCCTAACAATTAAGCATCATTAAAATTGAGAAACGATTCTTTATTTTTTTGATTTCTTCTTTCTTTCATAAACCACTTGAAATAATCCGTTTTTGCCTCAAGTCTTGAAAGTTTACAATTACATAATTTCTCAGTACAGTGATGAGGAATTCTAATCTTGTGTCTGCCTAATGAATGGTTGCAACTAGGACATAGTGCTTCCTTTTCGTTTATGCTTTTGTAAAGTAAGAATTCTTCACTATGATGATGTTTATTGAACTTTTTAGATGTATTGAATGAATTCTTTTGGTTCATTTTTTGTTCCTATCTGATTTTCTAGTATATATACTGATACAGTATTTGGATACATTCTGTTTTCCAACCAGATGGAGGAAAGAATGATTATTCTAAACAACGTATAGATTTGAAATCTGTTCAATTTACTAAACTACTTCATAAAATTGATATATACCAGTTACAACAATACTACTCTTTAAAGTTTCCACTTGATTGTAGTTGTAAAGATAAGGAAAAAATTTTGCTGAGTATTATTATATCAATAGATTCTCTAGTGTTAGCAATTTTTCTTATTACCAACAAATTGTGCATATATTAATAAAAAATGAAAAAATTTTTAAATATACGAACTATGGTAAAATATTTTGTGAAGGGAATTAGTGAATAGGTATCTAAAATTGATTTACTAAGTTTTTTATTCAATATTATAGTGAAGATGTTCACAATATTATTGTTTACCTCCATTCTAGTTTAATCACGTTATTATAGATAACAATTTGTTTATTATAATAGGTACGTATTAGTGTTTACTGGAAACCAAAGATTAGAAAATATTATTAAGTTCTAAATTTTGATAAGTTATAAGATACTAAATTCAAAAAGGTTTAGAGGATAATCTGATAAAGATATACCTGAGGAATTGATTTCTGTAGAAAAGGTTTAGGTAAGGATAAATCACTACGATATATTTATCCATAGCGGATATTATATAGGTTTACTCTTACTACTAAACATCGTTTCTTGCTGCATCAATCATGCCATGTAAATGTGCTGCTGCCGTTTCAATATCATTATACTTATATTGTCCCGCTCTGTTTTCTGCAGCCAGCACCCCACATCGATGTACTTTGGCAAAATCGCTATAAGGGAATTTATATCGTCCTTTAGTATCTTCTTTTTCATCTGTCTCTACTCCCAAACACCACTTCCCATATTCATCAAAATTATACTTTTTAATATACTCATTCTCTTCTTGTGCAGACGGTTTATGCTCGCTCCAGATATCTTTTTCATCAAACACATAGCTTCCTTTTTCTATTAGTCGTTTCGCATGCTCAAATGCCCGTTTATTCAGCTTTATTGTCAGATGGTCACCTCCTTTAATTTTAATTATTTCTGCATCAATGATAAATGTTTGAATAGTAGAGATAGCTCTTCTTCTTGTCCCTGTACTTCACTACTCTAATCTTCATTTGTTGTTGTTTCCTGATGTTTTTCTTCAAATTTTTCTACTATATTATAGAGTTTCTCACACTGTTTTGGATGTTTATTATAATCTTCGGAAGCATCACAGTACTCGTCTACATCTTCTCTTTCTAGTTCATCCTCCTAGAGTAGATTTATTGGTTCTTCTAAGGGTACGTCGTTGTCATCAGATTCTTTATCATACTACCGTCTTCGTCATCCTCATCATCATCTTCAGCATAAACTTCTTGGCCAATATTTTTTATATCTAAATGTCTGTTGTTTTCAAATAAAACACTGCTTATTTGAAAAGGAAAACTTGTGATTATAATTATGCTAATTAATGCCCATACAATCAACCCGAATGCTGACTTTTTTATTTTCATAAAAATGATTGTTTTATATTTCTTGACTATAAAAGATTTGTTATTTTAAGTTTCTATTTTCTAGTTTTCTAATCATGTTATTTACATTTATCTTTAATACTATGCATTAATATTTTGATCAACGGTCTCCAACTATTTATATAATAAAAATAATAAGAAAGCACTGTCCTTATATGTAACCATTCTTAATATAATTATATATTGAACAAAATATTAACCACTTCCATAACCTCCATAATATCTGTAATTGTACTAATGATGGCAATAGCAAATCCAGATATAGCGTTAGCAGTGAACCAGCTCGCTTATCCTCCAGATTATGACCCAGACATAGACTATACAGACAAGGAATGTGCTAAAATGTTTCCTAATTTCAGTGAAGGATATTATGACTGTACTGGCGGAATACCTAATCCAGGTCCTTAACTATTTTTTTCTTTATCCATATTCATTGAAAAATATTCTATTTAGAAAGGTAACCATTGATGAGATGACTTTCTCAGATTCCCAAATTTCAAAAGAAGATAAAGGCTGGTTATATCCTCAAATGATACAATCAATCAAAAAGATTGCTGCAGATTCTATTATTCTTGTCTTTTCCCCTATAAAGTTGGCAGGTTTAATAAATTATAAATAGATTATATTAAAGTAAGCTACAACTAGCAAAAAGAAGATATTTAATTATATTTTACTGAATGTATAAAAAACGGCTAAATATCAACAAATTAAATATATTACTGTTGAAGGTCATATTAGATAAAACTATAGATGAAGTATATTTAAAGCGTTTTAATATATCTCTAGATAAAATAATACATTCAATAGAGAATCCAGATAGCAAGAAAATAATCAAGCTTCAAGATTATAAAGTAATATACGTTCTAAAAAAATTTGACAATTACTATCTTTTGATAGATGGTAGAAGTGAAACTGGAGATGAAGTAAAGTAAAGGTAAATAGTGTATTCATAGTTGGCAAACAACTAGTACAAAATATATCAATTGAAAATCCATTGACAGTTATTGCTCTATTAGCTAATGAGTTTGGTTATCAGCTAGAAATTGGCGACCATACAGGTAAATTTATCCAAGATGCAGAAATAAAAATTCTACATAATCGTACTAGCATAAAAAAGAAGATATTAAATAATACCTTGATAACAGATGATGGAAAGATAGTCAATGCAATAGGTTTAATTTCTACAGTTGCAGATTCTAAAGTTATTGGAGGAACTGAACATATAAATATCTATTTCTTCTATTTTATAAGCCTAAATAAATACATGTATTATCTAAAGACAAATAATTTGATATGATATTACCTTTCAAATTAATAATAAGATTATTTTTCTTGGATTCAATTACACTATAAAACCTTATTTATGCAGTTCGAACCTGTTACACTTGAGGGTATATTATCTTGACGGAGATAGCGTGTCCAAGAAACCTGTAAGTGATTTGAGAGTGGAATCGTCCATGTAGTAGGGTTCTATTACATAGTATTTAGCTTTTTGGTAACTTATATTCTACAATATGATTATTCATATACTGGTGATGACCTTACATACTTTTTCCTAAAATCTTTCTTCCTTTGTTATCTACTTTCTTTGAGTGAACCTTTTTCTCAAATCTCTCATCAAATTTATTATCTGACTTTTTTTCATTATGTGTTGTTATTGCAGATTCAATATCTTTTACATTATTTAGAATGTTATCGCTGCTAACAAAAGTATAATCTTCTTTGTTAGAATCTTTTCTTATTATCTTAATTTCTTTTTTTTTCTTAACCATTTTGTTAACCTATCTATTATATATTTGCAAGTTATCAATTAATGTTATTGCAAAATAAATGATGAATAAATGAATTAGTGAATGTTGCTAATTACTTTGATAAATGTGATATAATGGAAAGCATGTTATATCAAGGATTGATAAAATGCAATATTTTTTGTATCAAGATATTAAATATAAAGTTTTTTAAACTAACTAACAAAGTAAAATCTAATTTTTAAGATTTCTTAATGTTAGTTTTAATTTCCTGTTTCTGGGTGTAACCCTTAATTTATAACCACAACAAGGGCAAAATACACCTTCCCAATTGATGAAAATTTGACAAACTTGACAGCGTTTTTGTCCTATCAAATAACGCTGACCATTTGAGGGCCTAATTGCTTTATGGCCCGAACATATT
>DASVEV010000148.1:0-3681 GCA_036380415.1 Nitrososphaeraceae archaeon | reverse complement strand
GAACCCTGCAACTATATTCGCTGGTTTATATATCTACCAAAATAAATCGTAACTAATATCATAATACATTAGACCTTGGAAATATTTATTTCATATGAATATGATTCATTATTAGTTAATTAATACTAGTTCAATTTATTGCTATAAATACTCGCAAAATATAAAATTGTAGAGAATAAGATCAAAACCTGAGAGAAGTAAAATATACAAACAATTATTTCTATAGAATATTTTCTTTTCTTTGTTTTTTATGGATATTAAAAGTATATGATATTAGATAAACAGATTTCCTATAATTTTATGCATAGGTAGTAAATATTAAATATTTAGAAAGAGTAATACGAAATTTATTTTTCTACTTTTGTATTATAGTAAATTACATCAATCGGCTTATTATTTTGTAAAACTTGTCCATTTAACATACGTATATTGCCTAAATGTATATTTGCAATATATTTTGGATTGTTAGATATAGCTTTTACTACTTAAATTAAGAGCCCAATTAGATATAAATTATTATAGCGAATGTTATTTTTGTATGCCGTCAGATGAGATTGAAAATGTTCTAATACTTCAAGGTGGTGGTTCTTTAGGTGCTTTTGCATGTGGTGTTTTTAAAACATTTGTAGAAAATAATATAAAAATAGATATAGTTGCTGGTACATCAATTGGTGCAGTAAATGCTTCAATAATATCTGGAAGTAAACAGAAAGATAATCCTGAAAAGGCATTAGAACAATTCTGGTTAGAACTAGCAGAGGGTGATGTAAACTCCAACTCATCCTCTTTTACGAAGTGGTTATTATATGGAATAACCAATCCACTAACTTCGATAGAAGATCATGCAAGAAATATTCCTAGTTCACAGATTAAATCTCTGTCATCATTCTATAAATCAGCATTTTTTGGAAATAATAAGGTCTTTATCCCACGCTGGAGTCCTCAGTATGCTTTCACCGATCCAGAATATTTTACTCCTAATAAATGGACATATTTATACGATCATTCTCCACTAATAAAAACATTAGAAAAATACATTGATTTTAGCAAACTACAACCCAATGGTAATCCTAATAGCCGTTTAATAATAACTGCAGTTAATGTCTTAACAGCAGAACCATTAGCATTTGATAGTTCTAGTCAACAAATAACTCCAAAACATATACTTGCTGCAACTGCTTATCCTAAATACTATTTTCCATGGGTAGAAGTAGAGAAAGGTGTCTACGCATGGGATGGCAGTTTGCTTAGTAATACCCCACTAAGAGAAGTCATTGACGCTTCACCCGTAAAGAATAAACTGGTCTTTCTAGTTGAAAATTATCCAAAAAATATTGATTATTTACCTGCGAATTTGTTTGAGGTGGAACACAGAACGCGTGACATTTTGTTTAGTGACAAGACAATGCATAATATAAAAATGTCAAAAGCTTTTACAGTCTATTTGAAGCTAATGGATGATCTTTATAACATGCTTGAAAATAATTTTAATTCACAAAACAAAGAAGATATAAAGAAATTTGAAAGGATTCGTAAAAGGTATAAAAAAATATCAGAAAACCATGGTGCAGAAATTAAGAAAACATATTATATATCGAGAGAAGAAAAAGAGCCTCATCTTTATGAAAATGCTGATTTTTCAGTAGATGTCATAAAGAGTTCAATAAAAGACGGAGAACGACAAACAAATCAAGTAATTAATGAAATGTCTAAAAAATAGTTACAAAAGTATAATTTTGTATCATGAATTTATTGTTATTAATTTTATATATTATTATACATAACTAAATATACATTATTTTTAAAGTTGTTTCTGGTCATACTGGAATATCCAACAAAACCAACAAAGGAATTATTATTATTATTGTATGTTCAAATATTATTATATCTATAAAATACTAACAGGTATTGATTATTCTACTGAAGAATATTTTAGATATTTTTCAAATCTATCTGCATAATCTCTCAATATCGGTTCTCTAGTAATTTGATAAAGCACTTTGAATTGCTGAATTTGCCCTTTGTGATAATCTGTCATTGCCCAATTTTCCATTAGGTCATAATACGACCAACTGCCAGTATCATATTTCACCAGATTTCCTTTTAAATAATTTATTCCTTTGTCAAATATTGTTTTTGCTATGGGATCTTGGGTTTTTTCATAATAAGACCAAATAGACAATAGAGAATTAGTATGACCATTTAAAACATATGTCTTTGGAAAGCCAGGTTTTGCCAAAATATGAAGAAACAAAGAGTTATTCCCAACACTTTCGTGGGTTACAAAGCCTCCTTCCTCGTAATCGACCAAAAAAGATCTGATTGTTTTTTTTGCTAGATCAAGATATTTTTCATTTCCTGTTAATTCGTAAGCTAACGTTAATACTTGAAGTCCTTTTGCTTGGGCTAAAGCAGACGAATATGGGGGTGATACCCAACCATAAAACATCCATGGATAATCATATTCCCATAAAGAATATACTCCTTTATCCTTAGCATTGTTTACTAGCCAGTCAGCTGAACTGATAAATTTATTTATTGACTGTTCTTTATCTATCTCTTTTACATAGTCGCTATAATACTTTAACGCTCCACTTGCAACAGTTAAAGGATTATATACTTTCCCTTGAACGCCATGATAATTAACCGTTAACACCCCATTTTCATCAGGTTTTATCTCAATTCCGGTATGAGCCTCTACATAAGGAACTAATTTCCATTCTGTGGTTGTGATTGTCTCTTCCTTATCATAAAGTGTAATACAAAGCAGGGCTATTAAAATAAAAAGCAGAGATAAAGAGAGATACATATAAGTCATTTATTTCTCAATTTTATTATTCGCTTCTATAGAAAAACTCAATTGAAAATCACAATTAGTGTCGACAATATCGTATAGATCGCCCTCTTCCCCGGAACTTTCAGAACAATAGTCATGATTTAAGCCGATTCCGAAATTGTTCTTAGCAGTAAATTCTTTAGCTACTATACCTATAGCATCATTCCTATCAAAAGCTGTAAATGGTTCCATACCAAACTGTGACTTGTCTTTATCTTCTGATAATGGAACATTCTGATTATCTAATATGCTTGAAATATCTGGTAAGTAATTTTTTACTTGGTCTGTTTTACTGTCATATTCTATACCTAAAGTTACAATTCTCAAAGTTTGATTATCCATTATTTGTATATTCATAAACTTATCTCCTTTCGGAAATACAACTGTCTGACCACTTTCGACTCGCATACTTGAATTTGAGAGCAAGGATATTTTTTTTCCATTTACATAAGCATCAATCTTCCATTCCCCTTCATATAATAAATCATGGTCATTGTTTATCTTGATCGAATCGAAGGATATTTTCAAATCCTGTAGATTTTCTGTGATGTGGTTAGTCATATTGATCGGTTCAACATTTATCTTTTCATCTTGAGCTAGAATCTGTACAATTTGGTTTAATAACAGCAAGTTGATACCAAGGACAAAACCAATCTTAACCAAGATGGATACAGAACTTCTTTCGGAATAATATAACCTGCTCATAAAATTAAATCTCTTAACTGTACTATCAAATTCTTTCATTATAGAATATTCGTCTACTTCTATGCAAAATCAATTTAAATTATTGCCTTACAAACATCAATTTAAGCATTAGCTCTCGAAAGTCCAAAATCTACATATTT
>DASVEV010000147.1:0-15264 GCA_036380415.1 Nitrososphaeraceae archaeon | reverse complement strand
TTAGGATCAATTTCATATTTGTCAGCTAATAATAATCCTTCTGATAAAGCCATTGCTATTATACCAATATTTAGATTAAGCGCCAATTTGATAGCATTGGCGGAGCCCAGCTTATTTCCAATATAGAAAATAGGATCACCTAATTCTTCTAAGACATTTTTTATTTTCTTAAATGATGTTTCTTCTCCTGATACAATCGGTATGAGTTTCCCATGTAATGCTGCATTAGGGCCACCCATTACTGGAATACTTAACATTGATAAATTATTTTCTTTAAATTTTTGATAACAATAAACTGATTCTTTTGGAGAAACAGTACTGAAGTCTGAAACAATTACATTTTTGTTTTCTGTTTCACTTACGCCATTTTCATGAAAAAATATTCTATTAACTGCTTCAAAATTTGTTACACAAGTTATGATAAAATCGGAATAATCTGCTACATCTTTTGGTGTATTAAAAAGTTTAGCGCCTTTTTTTTTTAATAATAGCGATTTTGAAAGATCGCGATTATTAACATTCACTTGAAATCCTTTTCTAATTAGACGTAAGCAAAGATTACTACCCATTAATCCCAATCCAATAATTCCAATTTTCAATAGAATAACATTAATTATAAGGATAAAAAAATATTTTTATTTTCATTAAAACATAATAATAAATCTTTTCAATTACAATAAAGAGCAATAAAAAATTGCAAATAAGTACGGTTTTGAATATTCATGATAGTATTTGTTTAAGATTTCAAAGGATTTAAAAACTTGCTTTATCAGTTTGATTAATTTGCATAAATATTATTTTAATATTTTATTAACCCATTTAAATTTGTGCACTAATACACCTTTGTGTGTATTTTACATTAGACAAATATAAAAACTGAATTGTTATCTATCTTAGTTTCATAAACCGTTAATGGTTCTTCTGCTGGTAAGTTAAGTGGTAATCCATCTTTAAGATTAAATGCAGACATATGAAGAGGACATGTAACAGTTTTTTCTTCTTCATTTAAAAAACCCATAGATAGATCAGCATAAGCATGAGTGCAAATTCTATCACTAGCATATATTTTATTCTTTATATTAACAAGAAGAATTTTCTTGTCATTAAAATCAAAATCCATCAATTCTCCAGGTTTAAGAGAATCAATATTACAAACTCTTACCCAATTTGACATTATTTATCTACAAAAAAATTAAGGTTAATATTTGTTACCTATACTTGTAGTGTTTTTCAAAAATATCTTCGGTTTCTCTATATCTACTTTTTTCAATCTCTAGAATTTGTTCCATTGCTTCATCTATTTTCAACTTTAACGGTTTGCCTAACCATTTATTTTCGATTAAATAATTAATCCAGGCACGAATAGTTGGGCCCATTTTTCTTGAGATAGGTTCTAAAAAACCACCAACTATCTCTCTTTTCGCTAACTCTTCTGAAAGACCACGTGACATAAGGTAGAAGATTTGCTTTTCATCTATCTGAGCGACCGAGGCAGAATGTGTCGCCTTAACTTCGTTAGACTCTATTTCCAAGCCTGGAATTGCATCAGATTTTGCACCTTTATCCAATAATATAGCATGACCTGCTAAATAAGACTCAGTAGCTTTAGCATTTTTATGAATTTTTATCATTCCTTTAAAAAGAGACTTGGAAGTATCCTTCATTACAGATTTCACTAAAACTTTACCACGGGTATGAGGAGCTACATGAATCAAATTGGAAGTAATGTCAAAGGATTGATTACCTATTCCAAAAATAATTTCAACATCTTCAGCTAAAGCTCCTTGCCCTTGCATAATGCTATCAACTTTATACCTTGACAATTGTGACCCAAAAAGAGCTAAAGACCATGACATCTTTCCATCTCTTTCTACATAGGCTTTTCTATTCGAAAAACTAATTGCATCATAGTCCATCGATTGTAAGGTAACTATCTCACATTGAGCATTAGGCATGATGTGGGACTCTAGTAATTCGAAATGTGTTTGTTGATATTTTGAACTACTTAATTTGGGTGAATATAATTCTTGAACTAAAGTAGCTTTCGAAAATTCTTCACATACTACTATATTTCTAGATATTGATGATAGACCATCCTCTGAAAGATAATTTACTATTCTGATAGGATCTTCTAATACAATATTCTTAGGGATAAAAATAAAAAGTCCATTTTGAAATGCTGCTGAAGAGAGAGCCAAAAATTTGTCCTCTAGATAATTTAATTTGTTTTTGTTAAGATATTTTTGTATTAGATCTGAATAATCACTTAGAGCTTGAGAAATATTTAAAATAATTATGCCTTTTTTTTCCAGCTCATCTGTGACAAATGATTCAAGAATTTTTGAATTTTTACATAAAACACTAGTAGTTTTACTAAACTCATCTATTCTATCAGAAAAAATATCTAAATCATTGGAGGAGGATTTAGTTTCTAAATTAGTATCATTTAAAAAAACTTTATCAGCAATTAATTTATTTGCATTTGAATATTTACTATAAAGTGAAGAGGATTCTAAGGGTAGGCTGGCATAATTTTTAAAGGCCTCATATCGAGTTTGTTTCATCCATAGTGGTTCTTTAAAGTTTTCAATATAACTATCAAAATTTTTTTCTAGCAAAGATAGTTGGTACATGTTATGAATATCACGTTCAAAAAAAGATAAGTATTTGCTAACCTACAGAGTCTTCCATTTCTAGTTTGACAAGTCGATTTAACTCTACTGCATATTCCATGGGTAATTCTTTTGTAAATGGTTCTATAAATCCGCCCACTATAAGTGACAAGGCATCAGACTCTGAGAACCCCCTACTCATAAGATAGAAAATTTGATCTTCACCAATTTTTCCCACACTAGCCTCATGAGAGATTGTCGCATCATCTTCATTAACTTCGACATACGGATATGTATCTGTTCGTGAAGTTTCATCAAGTAAAAGAGCATCACATCGAACGTTTGATTTAACGCCAGTAGCACCTTTTGCTACATGCAATAGACCTCGATATGTTGTTCTGCCGGATTGTTTACTGACAGACTTGCTTGTAATTCTAGACGTGGTATCAGGAGCTAAATGAACAGCCTTTGCTCCTGCATCTTGATGTTGATCCGATCCAGCAAAGGCAATCGATACAACTTCAGCATGAGCATTTCTTCCAAGCATATAAACTCCTGGATATTTCATAGTCAATTTGCTTCCAATGTTTCCGTCAATCCATTCAACTCGAGCATTTTCATAGGCATATGCTCTTTTTGTTACTAAGTTATAAACATCTTTACTCCAATTCTGAATGGTAGTGTATCTTATTTTTGCATTTTTCTTAGCAATTAATTCAACAACAGCAGAGTGTAAGGATTCAGTTGTATAAACCGGAGCAGTACAGCCTTCAATATAGTGTACTTCGGATCCTTCATCAGCAATAATTAAAGTACGTTCAAATTGTCCTATATTTTCTGCATTAATTCTAAAATAAGCTTGTAATGGAAGGTCAATTTTTACATTAGGTGGAACGTAAATAAAAGAACCACCTGACCATACCGCACTATTTAATGCAGCAAATTTGTTGTCTTCTGGTGGTATAACCTTTCCAAAATACTTTTTTAAGATATCAGGATGTTCTTTAACCGCTGTATCTGTATCTGAAAATATTACCCCTTGCTTTGATAGATCTTCACGCAAGTTATGATATACAGTTTCTGATTCATATTGAGCACCCACACCAGCTAGGAATTTTTTTTCCGCTTCTGGTATTCCGAGTTTATCAAATGTTTTTCTAACAGAGTCAGGCACATCATCCCAGCTTTTACTTTGTTTTTCTGAAGCTTTTGTATAATAGAATATATTTTGAAAATTAATTTTTGATAAATCACCACCCCATACAGGCATAGGTTTTTTCATGAAAATATCATAAGATCTTAATCTAAAATCGAGCATCCATTCTGGTTCATTCTTAATCCTACTTATTTCTTCGACAGTTCCGCGTGAAAGACCTTTCTTACTTGTATATACATATAAGTCAGTAGAGTCCTTAAAATCATATTTACTATAATCCATGTTAAGTTCTTCTGTAGTCATATCTTTCATAACGGCGTTATGTTATATAAATTTTACAATCCAAATACTATTAAAAAAGGATTAATAAAAGGGATTAGATGTCTTATTTAAGTTTTTATTATCTCTATATAGAGTTTCATAAAGTCCTTCTAATGAATGGTTTTTGGATTCATGAAATGGTAAATTATGTTTAAAAAGCTCTTTACTAGTAAGAGGTCCAATAGATAATATCAATTTTATTTTACAGACAAGAGGTAACAGATCAGAAGAGTATTTCTGTATGATAGATATGAAATAATCAACATTAGACGGACTTGTAAAAATCAGGGAGTCAATTTTTTCTTCTCTAAGAAGATTAAAAAATTCAATCCATCCTGGATTTACATCAGCAGGGATTACATTATAAATGTAGAATTCATCAACATCAAAACCTAGATGTAAGAGTTTTTCTTTTAGATTATTATCTGCTTTCTTACTTCGAGGAATAATTATCTTGGATTCATAGTTGTCTTTTTTCAATTTGGAAAGGAAATCAATAATTCCTAAAGATGAGTGATCTTGAGGAATCTTACTTTCGACTATTCTATTTTTTAAGAGTGCACTTCTAGTAGATGGTCCAATAGCAACAACAGTAAATTTAGAATTTAAATCATTAACTATTTCATTAATTACATTTAAAGAAGTAGCAATTTCAAAAAATATATCAACTGCATTAGAGCTTAAGAAAATAATATATCCAGAGGACCTTTTTGAAATCAGGTTAAAAATCTCAGTAACAATGTAAGAATCACATTTTACTATTTTCGACGTTTTAACTACGATTAGCCTACAGTTACGTTTTTCAATTTGATCAATGAATTTATTTGAAATAGAACCTTCAGATTTTGTTATTGCAATGATCTTGGCAGTATCATCTAGTGCTCTGTGATCATTCAGATCCATCTTATTCGCTCTGATAATGATACCACTTCACCTATGATAATCACGGCTGGGGGTTTTATAGCAGCATTTTCAATTTTTTTTTTTATGTTGTTGAAATTACCAAGTATTATTTTTTGATCTTTTAGGGTTCCCTTTTCAATTACAGCAATTTTAGTTTCTTCCGAAAGACCGTATTTTTGTAATTTTTTTAGAATAGATTCCAACCTTTCAACTCCCATAAGAATCACTATAGTATCGACACTCGTCGCTATTTTATCCCATCGAACAGTCTTTTCTTCTTTCATTGGATCCTCATGACCCGTAACTATTGCAATTGACGAAGAATATTTTCTATGTGTAAGTGGAATACCGGAATAAATTGCTGCGCCAATTGCAGAAGATATCCCAGGGATAATTTCAAAATCAATAGCATTCTCGTTTAAAAATTCTGCTTCTTCGCCTCCTCGCCCAAAAATAAAAGGATCACCTCCTTTAAGTCTTAAAACTTTTTTTCCTTCTAATGCATATTGTAACATTATTTGATTAGTTTTAAATTGGTTAGTTGTAGGATCCCCCGATGTACGTCCGACATATACCTTCGCTTTATCTTTAGGAATTAATTTAAGAATTCCGTTACTAACTAAGCGATCATATAATATTACATCGCATTTTTTTATTAAATCCCAGCATCTCATTGTAATGAGTGATGGGTCACCCGGACCTGCTCCACAGATGTATACTTTTCCATTTTTTTTATTTTTTATTCCATTCATTTAGAGATTTATCCCAGCCTTCAGCTAACCTTAAAGCCCCTTTCTCTATTAAATAATTAGCAACCATATTACCCACAATTTCTGGTTTATCATAATCACCAATTTTTTTAATGGTAATATGTTCCAATCCATCAGAAGAAAATATTTTTGCATAAAAATTAATTTTGTGATTTTTGGGAGACAAATTAGCATATGCTGCTATTGGAAATCTACAGCCACCCTCAATTTTTGATATAAAAGATCTTTCAGCATTAATTGAGATTCTGGATGGAGCATGTTCAATTTTCCGAAGAAATCTAACTAGTTTTCTATTGTTTTTTTTACACACTAGTGCTAGTGCTCCTTGACCCGCAGCCGGTAAAAATTTTTTAGGATCGAATCTTTCACTAATATATTGTTCTTTTCCCAATCTCCTCAAACCTGCCTCAGCAAGAACAATTGCATCATACTCTCCTTTTAAGGCTTTTTCAATTCTTGTATCGATATTTCCCCGTAAGGGGATGACCTTGAAATCATTTCTAAATGAAATAATTTGTATTGCTCTTCTTAAGCTGCTTGTACCTATGATAGAACCGGCTGGGAGTTGATTTAATTTCCATCTATTTTTACTGATTAGAACATCATTTACGGATTCTCTTTTAGGAATAGATGCTATGACTAAATCCGGATGAATAGCAGCTGGGACGTCTTTAATACTATGTATAGCAAAATCAATATCTCCTTTAACTACTAATTCATTTATTTCTTTTTCAAAAATACCCTTTTTATCCATATAAAATAGCGGTTTAGAGTTATCTAAATCCCCCTTTGTCTTGATAGGAGTAATTTCATACTGGAAAGGTTCGTTTAATTCACTAAGAGATTTAATTACGATTTGGGTTTGTGCTAAAGCTAATTTACTTCCTCTTGTACCTACAAGTAGTTTTAGGGTCATTTTATTTAATATATTTATTTAAAGAATCAGCATAACATTCAATAGTTTTTTCGATATCTTCATCACAATGAGAATAAGAAATAAAACAGGTTTCATAGAGTGAGGGTGGGATAAAAATATTTTTTTTTAGTAAATCCCAAAATAGATTTTCAAATAACTTTTGATCAGACTTTAAAATGTCAAGAGGAGTAGATACTGTCTCTGCAGTAAAAAATATTTGGAATAGAGATCCAATAGAATTCAGAGTGTAATAGTTATCAAAGTCCTTTACGCGATCTTTTATTCCCATCACTAAAGTATCGCATAATCTAGCTATTGTTGGATATACTATATTTTTATTCTTCAAAAGGCTTTCTACGGTTGTGATTGCTGCTGTTACCGAAACGGGATTTCCTGCAAATGTACTTGCTTGATAAACATTTCCAGATGGTGTTAATTGATCCATTATTTCTTTCTTGCCACAAATTGCAGCTATTGGAAATCCATTTCCAAAAGATTTAGAGTAAGTAGCAATATCAGGTGTTACGCCAAAAAATTCACTGCATCCACCTACAGATAACCTAAAGCCGGTTATAACTTCATCAAAGATTAGCAAAATGCCATATTTTTTTGTAATTTTTCTAATTTGGGTCAAGTAATTTTTTTCTGGAATTATAAGACCATAGTTCGCCAAGACAGGTTCCATTATTAAACAACTAATATGTTCTGATTCTTTTTCAATTAGTCTTTCTAATTCTCCAAAGTCATTATATTGGACTATCAGAGTTTCTTTTGAAATTTCTTGAAGTGACCCAGCAGATGATGGAATATTCGCAGCTCCAGATCCAGCTTTTACTAACACATAATCATATGCTCCATGATACCCTCCGTTAAACTTAACTATCTTGTTTCGTCCGGTGAAAGCTCTACTTAATCGTATTGCAGTCATTGTTGCTTCAGCCCCTGTATTAACTAATCTTACTTTTTCTGCACAGGGAATTATTTTTGTCATCAATTCAGCAAGATGTATCTCTTTTTCTGATGGAATGCAAAATAAAGTCCCATTATCGAGCTGCATTTTTACTGATTCAATAATGGGTAAATATGAATGTCCAAAGATTAAAGACCCATATCCCATACAATAATCCAGATATGTTTCGTGATCAGCAGTAACTATTTTACTTCCCAAACCTGAAGAGACAAAAAACGGATAAGGTTTAAAGTATCGTACAGGACTGTTAACCCCACCAGGAATGACCTTAATTGCTCGCTGAAATAATTTTTCTGATCGATTGGATGTCAAATATGTAATTATTACAATCTATTTATAAGAACCTTATTTTTCTAATAACACTTTTGCCATTTTTTTTGCAAAATATGTTATTATAAGATCAGAACCTGCTCTTTTTATTGAGGAAAGAAATTCTATCATGACATCTGTCTCATTTATCCATCCTTTTTCAGCGGCCGCTTTTATTAAGGCATATTCCCCGGACACACTGTATGAACATAGAGGAAGTGTGAAACTCTCTCTTGCTTTGCAGATTAAATCCAAATAGGGAAGAGCAGGTTTTATCATAATCATATCAGCTCCTTCCTTGATATCTAATTCAATTTCTCTTAAAGATTCAAGTGGATTGGTAAATGGCATTTGATAGGTTTTTCTATCTCCAAATGAAGGAGTAGAATCAGCAAGGTCCCTAAATGGTGTATATAATGGCGACGCCATTTTTGCTGAATAAGCCATGATAGATGTATCATTTAAACCAGCATCATTCAGCCGTTCTCTAATTGCAAAAACTTGACCATCCATCATAGCGGATGGAGCAACGATATCTGCTCCACAAAGAGCATGACTCTCCGCAATGTTTGCGAGTACTTCTATACTCGCATCATTATCCACCTTTTTTTCTTTAACTATTCCACAATGCCCCGAAGGTGTATACTGACACATACATACATCAGATATCACTACAATTCTATCTCCAAAATGTTTCTTTATTGTTCTAATAGATTTTTGAACTACTCCTTTTTCATTATATGCTGATTTTGCGGCATAATCTTTGTTAGCAGGAATTCCAAAAATTACAACAGCTTTTATTCCGAGATCTAAAATTTCTGAAACTACATCCACAATCTTTGAAGGAGGAATTCTTTGTATATCTGGCATTGAAGCTACATTTTTTGAATATTTTAAGCCTTCTTCAACAAATAATGGAAAAACTAAATCATCTGACGAGATACGAGTCTCTTGTAGAAGATCGCGGAGTGCTTTACTTTTCCTTAGACGCCTTAGTCTAATATTCGGAAAATATGATCCATTAGCTAGAGATTTATTGGATATTTGCTTCATTTTCGTAATTAAACAGTTTCGCAGCTAGGCGAATAAGTTCCTGCTCATCATTTTTATCGTTTTGAATCTGTCGACGAAGATTATTCATAGGAGTAGATATTATTCCTTCTAAGAGTGCATGAGAAAATTGTTCAATAATCTTCCCTTCTTGAGGTCCTATTTTAGGTCCAAGTATAGAAAGAGCTTTATTCAGTTCTCTTTTCCTAATTTTATCTACATTACGAAAAACAGATACAACTACCGGATCTGCTTTTCTCCGTTTTAATAACAAATCCATATTTTTCATTTCCTCTTCAATTATCTTATCTGCAGACTGAATTTCTTCTTTTCTCCATTGAAGATTTCGTTGAACAATATCTCCAATTTGATCTAGATTAAATAGAGAGACATTATTAATTTGGGAAATACCATCTTCTACTGTTCTAGGATTTGATAGATCAAAAATTAATAAAGAAGTATTTTTTGTTTCCATTGTTTTCTTTATCCTATCATGCGTAACTAAGTAATATGGTGCTGTAGTGCTTACAAAAATAATATCCATAGAATTTAAAGAGGTTAAAGCATCTTCGAACAGTATTGGTATACCTGAAAGAGATTCTGCAAATGACCTAGCTCTCTCGAAAGTTCTACTTGTATTCATAAAAGAAACGTTTCTCTGTTTTAATGCTTTGGCTATAAGACTTGCACCTTCTCCTGAGCCTATAAGCAATATTTTCTTGTCATCCAATCTTCCAATTGATTCTTCCGCTAGACTAACCGCTACAGATCCAACTGAAACACGTCCTTTATTGATCCCTGTGAGTAATCGCACTTTACTTCCCACCCTTATAGATTTTTCAAAAATGATTGAAAGAAAAGATCCAAGGTAATTATTAGATCGGGAAAATTCATATGATCTTTTTACTTGACCTAGAATCTGATCCTCTCCAATTACCAAAGAATCTAAACCTGCAACTAGTTTTAAAAGATGCCGAATTACTTCTTCACCTCTGACAATCTCTACTATTTTAGAGAATTCTTCTGTTGAGAACTTTGAATGATCAGCCCAATAACCAATAATTTTCTGTAAATCTAATTCTTCCTCTATAACGGCAAAAATCTCTACACGATTACAAGTTTGTAAAATTAGACATTCTTTCATTTGTAAATGTTCAAGAAAAGTTTCATGGGCACTATTAATATCTTTAAATGCAAATTTTTCAAGCGTATGTATAGGAGCTTCTTTATATGTTATCCTAAAATTGAGTAAATCAAATGATTTGTTAACGAGAGTCATTTTTTAAATCACTCCAATGGTTCAACAATTCAATCGCAGCAACCTTTGCTTCATCTATTTTGTTCTCATTTATTAAATTTTGAATATTTTTATCATTAATTAGTGAATATAGAAATCTTTTACGTTCTATAACTGTTTTAATTTTTGGTCTTGCAGCCATTCTCGCAAACTCCTGTAGCTTGGTATTTTCTATATCTGATTGCTTTATTGTTCTTCTTAAAATACGTTCTGCTTTTATTCTCAATTTTCGAGCCATTATCGGACTTTTTCCTGAGGTAGAAATTGCTATTTGCATTATTCCCTCAATATTTATTATAGAGGCATATGAAAAGTCACTTACTTGTGGATCATCTGCAGCATAAACAAAGGACATCATTGATCGTCCTTTTTCTACGATTTTTCTATTAAGTTCTTTATTATCTGTTGCAGCAAGCACTAAAAAAATATCACGATAACTATCTAATACATTAGCATTCGTAATTTTCATTTTAACTATCTTAATTTTCTTTTCTTGTGATAACTCTTCAAGATAAGAATTCAATCTTTCACTAATAACAGTGATTTTACAATTTTGACCTAATAATCCTCTGACCTTTCTGATTCCTTCTACTCCTCCTCCAATGACAATTACATTTTTTCCAGCGAGATTTAGATCAACAATCAATTATAATTTCACTGCTGATGAAACAATATTGATTACTTTATTTAAATTATTTCAAGTAAATAGAAGTTATAGAATCGAATTGTATAAATACACAAAAATATTTAGTTCAAGAATTAATATATATAATTCAAAATGATCTCAATTGATAAATAAAGATAATAATTCTAAAAAATTAGAACTTGATACTCTAGATGATATTGGGCCTGCAACAAAAATTCATCTTGTTGAAGCTGGAATAGACTCATTAAAGGAATTGATAATTAGAGGCCCTCATGATGTTGCCGAAGTTACAGGAATGAGTATGGAAAAATCAATTGATTTGTGTAATAAAGCTAGAATCAAACTAGAAGAAGTAAATATGATTGAAAAAACTTTTGTTCCAGCAACAGAGCTTTATAATAAAAGAAAGAAGATAGAACGGATTTCTACCGGTTCTAAAAATTTTGACGACCTGTTAGGAGGAGGATTCGAAGTTAACGCAATAACTGAGATATATGGAGAATTCGGGTCAGGAAAAACTCAAATCTGTCACACCTCTTCAGTAATGGTTCAACAAAAAAGAACAGAGGGCGGGCTTGAAGGAGGAGTAATTTATATCGACACAGAGAATACCTTTAGACCAGAAAGAATAGTATCAATCTCTAAAGCTAGAAATATAGACTATGCAAGCGTATTAGAAAATATAGTAGTTGCAAAAGCATTTAACAGTGCACATCAAGAACTAATAATTCATGAAATAGGAAAAATTATTGAGAACCACAATATAAAGTTATTAGTATTAGATTCAGCAATTTCGCATTACCGTGCAGAATATCTTGGAAGAGGAACGTTATCGGAAAGGCAACAAAAAATAAATAGATTAATGCATGTATTAATTAGGATTTCTGAAACTTACAAAATAGCAGTTATATTAACAAACCAGATTCAATCGGTCCCTGACACTATATTTGGTGATCCTTTTCGGCCAGCAGGAGGAAATATTATTGCACATTCTAGTACATATAGAATATATTTGAAGAAAGCTGGCAAAAACAGAATTGCTCGAATTGTTGATAGTCCATATCACCCTGAAATTGAAGCATTGTTTTCATTGGGTGAGGAAGGAGTAACTGATCCTATATAGAATACAGTTAATATTAAATTAAGGATGTAATTCACATATAATATGCCAAGATCACATGGAAGTAAGAGAAAATCACGATCTATATTAACTAAAAGTAATATACTTAGAGGTATTTCATATTTATTAATCAATTACAAAATAGGAGATAAAGTAATTGTTAATATTGATCCTAGTGAACATAATACAATGCCTCATAGAAGATATCAAGGAAAAATAGGAATAATTAAGGAAATTGGAAAAAGAATTATTAAAGTATCTATTGCTATAGGCAATAAAGAAAAAATTTTACAGACGAAAAGAAACCATTTAAAACCTTTAAGTAATTAGGGGAGACTTGAATGGAAACATTAAAAAAAGAAGTTATATCCCTCGCAGAGGTCAAAGATATTTTAGAAAAAGTAGAAACAGAAGAAATGGATCAAATTCAAAGATGGACCTTTGATTATGTTTCGAAATTTGCTAAATCTCCTTCACAGGTTTCAAGGACCAGTATAAATGAATTAGTAGCATCTTGCGATTTAAAGGAAGAAGAAGCAGTAGAACTAGCAAATGCTATGCCCACTTCTATTGAAGAATTACGGGCTTTTACATTTGGATGGAAAAAATTGATCTTAACCGATACATTAAATAAAATTTTAGATATTTTAAATAAAGATAAAAAAGTTAATTAGAGCATTTTAAAGGAAGAATATTCATGTCACTGTCGGATCATTATCAAGATAGTAAAGGAAATGCATTCGGTAGTTTTCACGTTCCTCGAAGATATGAAGAGTATGCACATATTATAGAATTTACAATAAGAGGAAAATCTTCAACCGTAAAAAAGAGAGAAGGCATAATAATACAAGCGATTGGAGAAGAACGATTAACATTGTTAGAATTACTTGGCGATCCATCTCAAGATTTTGAGATTGGAGAACGTGCCTATATTGGGAGAGAGGGAAGAAATAAAATAATCAGTGTTTTAGGTAGGTTAAATTATAATGACCTTTCAGTCTCTGCAAAAAATGAAATTCCAATCGCAATAGAGAAAATAGTTAATATCAAGGAAAAAAGATTCGTCGACTATTTTAATAATGCTCAACCTATTACTCCGCGTGTCCATGGATTAGAATTAATTCCAGGAATTGGTAAAATATATATGAAAAGTATTATAACTGAACGAGAAAAGAAAAAATTTGACAGTTTTACTGAGATTCAACAACGTGTAGGTGTAAAAGATCTACAGAAACTAATTGCAAAAAGAATAGTAGAGGAAATTTCGGGAGAGACAAGAATGAATCTATTCGTTAGAAAATGAATTGGAGAAAATATTATGGACAAACTTTTCTTATTGATTTAAGAGTAGCCAGAGAAATAATAGAGAGATCAGAGGTAAAATCTTTTGAAGACGTTTGTGAAATGGGTTCGGGAAAAGGGATACTTATCCCATACTTATGTCAAAAGGCCCAATTTGTAAAATCATTTGAAGTTGATTACAAATTATACAATAAGATTAAAATCCTACAATCAAAATTTAACAATTTAGAAATTATAAATGAAGATATTTTAAAACATATAAAGCCACTGAAATTTGATGTATTTGTTTCTAATATCCCATATTCTAAAAGTAAAGAAATATTTTTATGGTTAGCAACAAACAAGTTTGATCGTGCTACTTTAATGGTACAAGACGAATTTAGCCAAAAAATTCAATCGAAAACTGGAGAAAAAAATTATAGAGCAGTATCAGCTATATCACAATATTGTTTTAATATTCAACCATTATTCAAAGTAGATAGAAAATCATTTTACCCCAAACCTAACGTTGATTCACAGGTAATAAAATTAACATCAAAAAATAAATTACTTTCAAAAGATACAATTTCTAAAATTCATTTAATTTTTTCTTTTAAAAATAAAAATGTAAGTAAATTAAATAATAAACTTAATACTAATTTTAACGAAATAAATCTCAGAGTAAAAGAAATGGAACCAGAGAAAATAATAGCACTTTCCAAACTCATTTGAGCCGTACTTGAAATTAACTTAAATGTACATCCCAGATGTTGATAGTTTCTTATTAATAGATTCAATTCAGAACTATTTTGGACAATCAGCACTAGAAATTGGAACTGGATCAGGAATAGTTTCGAAATATCTCTTAAATAATTTTAAAAATGTGGTAAGTACGGATTTAGACTATAATTCTCTGTTATACTGTAAAAAACAAAACAATTCTAAAATATCTTTGATATGTTGTGATGCAACAACAGCAATATCTAGTAAGTTTGATTTGATTGTAAGTAATCCTCCATATTTACCAAATGACGCATTTCATGATAAAACCATTCATGGAGGAATAAATGGAATAGAAAAAACTATTCATTTTATTCGTTCTGCCATATCAAATTTGAGAAAATGCGGATATATTATTTTAATTGTGTCTTCTTTATCAGATATATCAAAGCTTGATAGATTTATTTTTGAAAAAAAAATTAATAGGAAAATTATTAACAAGAAAAAAATATTTTATGAAACTCTTTATGTATATGAATTAAGCATCATAAATCTATAGATAGCCATGTATTTGAGTCTAATCATTTTTTTAATAATTTCGATGCTCTTTGAGAAATTTGTTCGCCCATTTGGGAGAGTGATGCATTACCACCTAAATCATAAGTAACATATTTATTTTCATTTATAACGTCTTCAGTAGCCTTAAAAATAGCTTTGGCTATATCTTTCTCACCTAAATATTCCTCCATCCAAGCACCTGAGCAAATGGTAGCTACCGGATTTACTTTATTCTGGCCTGCATATTTTGGTGCACTTCCATGAGCAGGTTCAAACATAGCATATTTATCCCCATAATTGCCAGAATAAACATTGCCAATTGATCCGACATGTCCTGAAGCACATTCAGATATTATGTCCATAAATAAGTTCGTACTTAATAATATACTTTTATTAAATCTTTGAGGATTTTTGACTAATTGTTGGGTAACATTATCTATGTAATATTCTTCTGTTTCGATAGTATTAAAGTCCTTTTTGATTTTCTCTACTGCTGAAACAAATATTCCATCGGTTTCTTTTAAAATATTTCTTTTAGTAATAACAAATATTTTTTTAAAATCTAATTCCTTACATAATTCAAATGCTTTTTTAACCACACGTTCACATCCTTTTCTGGTTATTTTTCTAATAGC
>DASVEV010000146.1:0-9465 GCA_036380415.1 Nitrososphaeraceae archaeon | reverse complement strand
TGAAGCAAGATCTGTTTTACTTTGATTATTATTATTATTATTATTATTATTATTATTATTATTATAATAGCCACCATCCTCTATTTTCCAATACCACTGACCAGCTGTTATTTTTACAATATGAACATCTTGAGTTTCATTTAATCCCTTTTCAAACGCAACAGGTGGCATCCAAGGATATCCTAACACCCAAAACCAAATCAGTATCCCTGCAACAAAAATTCCCCAATATCTTTCTGCATGATATTTATTAAGTTCATATTTTGCTTTATCAAAACCCTTCAATGCGACATGATTGAATTTTGTAGAAAGTAAAACGTAAATAAAAAAAGCCGTAGCAATTAATAGTGCTATAGTTAAAATGAGTTTTAACCATGGAACTCCATATCCCAATTCAGCTGCAAGTTCTATGCCACTCATTAGAATTATTACAATAGTTATTTCAAAATATAAAAAGTTTTTTTACCTTCCTCATAAAAACAAATAAAATTTAAACAATGATAAATAATATAATCAATGAAATTAAATTCTTTATAGATGTTTATTCAGTCAAATTGCCTTTGGATATAGAGGCTCCTCTTAAGTTAACGAAAAATCTATAGCTATGAATAAAGTTGAATAAATTATTTGTATTATTTAGGAGCTATTCGCTTTAATTTTATCATCTCCTTGGGGAAATTTTTCCACAATATAGTCATCAAAACTGAAATAAGAAAAAAATTTACTTGATATTTTATTATTTGTCTATATATTAGAAAATCCTTATAAATAACGCTATGATCTTCTGGTATAATTGAATAACATTCTTTCTCAGGTTATATTTGGAGTAGGAATAGTTTTAGCAATATCTGCTTTATCTGCCATTTTTATTAATAGTGTTGCTTTAGACAACTCAAATAAACAATCAAGTGCAACCTCCCAGACTACAATACAACCAGTTTCTCCCAATGAAAATGGAACTACACCTACTCAATCTTCAAGTAAAACGAATAATGTTATTACTTCAATAAATATCGCTAAAGGTTCTGCTGCGGAACAGGTTAAGCAATATTTTGATCCTAATCCTGCTGAAATATCTGATAACTCTAAAATTACCTGGATAAACAATGATATCACGATACATACAGCAACTGCTTCTGATGGGTCTTTTGATACTGGACTCATACAAGCTGGATCATCTGAATCTGAAATTGTAAAAGGTGAAGGGAATGTTCCATATGGCTGTACCATACATCCATGGATGAGAGCCTCCCTTAACATAGTAGGGTCAAATACAAAAAATAATACAGAATCAAATATTATCAATGCTAATAGTGAAGTTTTGAAAACTAATGCATCTACAACAGACCAGAGTCAATCTAAATCAATTTCTATTCCAACTGTTAATGAACACTCTAAAGAAACTTCTCAGACCGAAAAACCATTTTTCTTCTTATTCAATACATTTTTACCAGCTTTTAATGTAACAGAATACCCACATGATCAATTCTCGCTAAAGACATTAGAAGTTAATCAGAATGACAATCTTACTATATACTTTTACAATATGGAAGCCCCAATGGGAGATAGACATTCATTTATAATAAATGCTCCTTATAACATAAATTTAGATTTGGGTCAAGGTAAGAATGGCTCTACCTCATTTACCGCAAACGAACCTGGAATTTTTAGATATTATTGTCAATATCATCAACCGACGATGAATGGACAACTTGTTGTACTCCCTAACACATAACCTTTTTTGGTTATATGAAATTTTCTGTATTATTTAGGAACTATTCACTTTAATTTATCATCACCTTCTTTATGAAAGATTACCTAAATGCAAAGAGAGAACAGAATAATAAACTATATTGGTATACACAAAAAAATAAATAACTAATTTCAAAAGTGAATACTAGCAACAACAACAACAACAAAATTTTTCGACGCCCCAAAATCTTGTCATCTTCAAATTAACTTCTCTATTTTAGGCAGTAATATAATGTGGTTTCATATCTGCTTGGTCCCATTAACTAAATGGGTTCATCATCCCTGATGATCTATTTTTGGATAGGCTCTTAACTTCTATTAGTAAAACAATGTAGTTTTTGGAGTATCATCTGGACTAATTAAAGAGAAGTAACTACAATATTTGAGATTAAAGTAGTTGGAAAAACTAGAATCTAAAAACATAAGTTTCAAGAATTTTAATATTTTATAACGATATTTTTAAATATTTGAATTCTAAAGTAATTTCTAATGAATCTACTATCGAGAATTAGTTTCGGTAAAACAATAACAATAGTTACTGCCATTTTAGTACTAGCTTCTGCAGGCTTTCAATTTTATCATGGAACTCAAGCATATGCTCAAGAAACCAATAGTAGTATAGAATTCCCAAAAGAATCAATAACCAAGATACTAAACTTTGTAGATAAAGCTAATGCGGGATTGGCAGAGGGTGATCTTGAGTTAGTATCACAAAACCTAGGAGAAATTGAAACTGAAATAAGAGATCAATTAAGTGAAATAAATGTTCCATTGAATGGTACTTCATAGTAGTAATATATCTTATCATTTATTGGAAGCAAATAATATTCAACAATTCCAATATTATTTAAAAGTCGACTCAATGCTAATGGATAATATCAATACATAAAAATGAGTGGTTGTAAGGTTTGTAGTTTAAAGATCCCTTTTTGGCATATGAGAATATTAATTAGATTACATCTATATGTTTTCTTCATTAGTAAATTGTCTTAAAGCTAAAATAAATCCAATAGTAAAAATAATACTAAATAGGATTAAATGTACACCTATATTAAGAATTTTATCATTATAATAATCTAATGCTATGCCAATCCAACAAACAAGATTTACCATAAAAAGAATAATTAGAATTCTATTTGTTAATCTCATATAGAGAGTAAATCGTGCGAGTAGAACAAAAAGATTGTTTAATTGGAAATTATCATCAACATATGCAATTTATTTATTGGATTCTCAAAAAAGTCTTTTTGTCAAAGATACAATTGTTTCAAATTTATTTCTTTGATTATACAAAACCTTGTAATAATCACTTCATTTCTTTCCCGTATATACCTCATGTTTTCCATATAGGTACTTTCTAATACCGTGGTTATACATTACTGAATCCGTTTTGATTCTCTTTTACAAGTATGATGTATAGTATTAAACATGTAAAATATAATATATATTTATAAATACATAATGTCTATAGTAACATAGATTAAAATAAAGATGAAAAGGCTAAAAATTAGTCTACTAAACATTTTTGGCATCTTTTTTTTATTCACAATATTGTATATTAATCATAATAACAATATACCTTATCAATTTATAGAATCAAACAATATTCAACAATTGCTTCCGACATATTTTAGTTATTTAAAAGCAGAATCAATGCCTATTAATAAAATCAATATTTCAGAAAATCAATCATCTTTACCATTAAACGAAATTAAAAATCTTGTTGGTGTAGGAGAAATAAGTAGTAGTAATAATACAGCGTCCACTCTTCCAAATCAAACTATTTATTCTAATAATGTAAACCTAATCGGCAAAAATGCCTCTCAATATGTTTTTTCCAAGAATAAAAGTGAAATACATTCTCCAGAAAACAATAGCCATACTTTAGAATTTGAAAAATCAAAAATAGCTCTTGTTAAACCCACTTTTACTGATGCTGCTTATCATAATGCCTTTTATGTCTTTTATAGAATGTATGAAAATGTTCCAGCTAATACAAATGTTACTACTAATCTCAATTTACTTACAAGCAAACTCTCTTCTAATCAAGAAGGCTCAATTTCGAATGTATATGCAATGCTTGATCTAATAAAAAATTTAAAATGGATAACAAATAATTCCAATATCACAATACTATCCGATCAAGAGGTGGATTCGAAATTAATTTTCAATAAAAACGGATCTAATCTTTATGATATTATAATTCTAGGACATCAGGAGTATGTCACTCAGGATGAATATGATAATTTGAAAGAATTTGTTTCTAACGGAGGAACGATGATCTTTTTGGATGGAAATGCATTGTATGTTCAGGTAAAATATGATAAAAGTACAAATCAAATAACACTTGTTAAAGGTCATGCTTGGGCTTTTAATGGAAAGTCTGCATGGAAAAGTGTAGAAGAGAGATGGAAAAATGAAACCTCTCAATGGGTAGGTAGTAATTATCTATGTGCTACTTGTCATATATCATATCTAAATAATCCTTTTGGATATTTCCATCATGAAGAAAATTATATAACCAATCCAACTGATATTATTTTGTTAAAATATCCTTTTATTGATCCTGGGGATAACTCATACAAAAATATAGTCGTAGCAACCTATGAACATAATTATAATAAAGGAAAAGTTATTGCTTTAGGGTTATACTCAGATGATATAATAAACAAAGGAGTTTTTGATAGATTTTTTGATAGCTTATTAGTTAAATATAAACTTTACAATAGTCAAACATGAAGATATTACTATAATAATTAAATATCAAACTAAACATGACAATATAATTTTTTTCTGGTTAAAATTCAATATTACAGATCTATCATCCATTTATATACAATCAATTTACAAAAGTTACTAGTAAAGAATTATTATCAATCTACAATATTGTAACTTATTATATCAAAAATTAATGAATGATAAAGATAAAGCATAAATCTTTTTAACGCTTAAATAATACTTGACTACCTTATTTTTATGGCAAAAGTACAACATTATCGAGGACTTGATACAAATTTAGACAGACTTTACGATAACATTAAACAAGAACTACAAGACCAAAAGGATCTCGAGATTGTTTCCGAATATAAAGGTATTATGAATTCTGTTCCTTTACGTAGTATTGTAGCCGTAAATAAATCTCCGAAGGTATGGGCAGGATCTTTACGTGAGATTCATGTATCCATTACAGGTGATCCAAATGATTATGCTGTCGAAGTAGCATCAGGTGCATGGTTCGGAAGTCTTGTGTGGACGGGTGCTGTAGGATTAGTAATTGGAGGACCTATCGGTCTTGCTGCTGGAGCTACAGTTGGGGGAATAATGGCATATGAATTTGAAAAGCATATGTGGAATAAGATTCTAGATGTAGTTAAGAAAGAAAGTGAGAAACAACCTACACTCGATTCCATTGATCACTATTATCATAGTAGTTGATATTATTTCTTAATCTGTCATATACAAAATTTTATATCTAAAATTACTTGTTTATTTTTATATAGCTAGAAATGATTATTATCAACAAATATTAGTACAAATTAGTAAATATGGTATAAGTGTAGGAAATTAATGAACAAATTTTAAATAAAATTTATATAAAAGACTTAACTAAATGTAATATGGATTCGAAAATGAATGCCATTGTTATGACATCAATTCTTGCAGTTGCTTTAATTGCAGGAATACCAATAATATACGAAAACGTATTAGCACAACAACCTGGAAATGCTACTCAAGCCCAACAACCTGGAAATGCTACTCAAGCCCAACAAGGTGAAGAAATCATAATAACTGAAGGGGAAATTACTCCAGCCGATAAAGATAAAGACGACGGCGATAAAGATAAAGATAAAGACGACGGCGATAAAGATAAAGAATAATATTTATAGAATTATAGAATTATACTAGATTCTTTAGTTTTTTATTTGATATTGTATTTAACATTGACGTGTGATCTTATTCTAAATAATATGCTTCCTTTTTTGTTTAAATTATAGCAACAGTAATTCTTTTATCTTCTTCGTTGACATAAATAAAATTTGAAAATAATCTCTCCACACTTTCTTTTTCTTAAATTTCCTTCTTTTGTTCTATCAAATTGGTTAAAAATTATTAAATTTCACATAGTATAGAATATATAATAAGATCTTTAGTTGTAGCACAACTTAATATACCTACATAACAAGACCATAATTTGGCTATAGTATACTGTTATATATCTAGTGTTGAATTAATCTCTAATTCAATTGTCCAAATTTAAATTTGTTGGTAGAATCAGTATGATGGGTAATAATAAAGTAATTTGGATTCCAAAAGAGTTTCATGACCAAATAATAGACTTAGAAGGAAAGCAAATAAGAATAACAATAGATGATAAGATTTAGTGACTAAATTATATGCATCTAATAACTAACCTGATTGAAATTTTTAATCTATTAAAATTTGACACTTTCTTTCATTTGTTTTACTATTGTCATGCCATTAAATTTTTGTGAGCATTGTTTTTTTAGATCTTAATGAAAGATGATTATTAGGGAAATCTCTAAGAATCTTCTTCTCTATCTTCACCAAATGGATTGAATTTATTAAAAGGTTTTGCATCACTTGATGTAATAGGAAGTACCTCTAATTTTGCATCAATATTTTTAATTTCTCCATCTTGTATAACTTTAAGGTTAACTACGTCTCCTTCTTTTTTACTATTAATATAATTTTTGATATCTTGAACTGTATTGATAGTTTTATTATCTATTCCAATTATTATATCCCCACCTACTGTATATGGAATATTGTTTATTATCTCAACTTTATATCCTCCTTGTATTCCTGCTTTATCTGCTGGACCGTTTGCTCTAACACTTGTTACTAAAAATCCTTTTGAATCAGTTAAATTTAGTGCCTCTGCTAATAGGGGATTAACTTCTATCCCTGTTACTCCTAAGGAGAGTTGCTGATTGCCGATTTGGAATATGTCCTCTGAATTTGGTCTTTTTTCCAAAGTTAAAGTTTTTTCCAAAGTTTCTCCATTTCTAATCAAATCCACAGTAACTTTTTCTCCTACACGTTTTTCACGTTCCAAATATGTAAGAAGATCATCTATCTTTCTAACAGGGTTTCCATCAATTCCAATAAGGATATCTCCTCCTAAGTCTATTTCTCTATTGGCGTCTATATTTGCTATCCTGTCTCCTCCTTGTATTCCTGCTTTATCTGCAGGACTATTTGCATTAACATCTGTGATTAAAAATCCTTTTGAATCAGTTAGATTCAAATCTATAGCTTCTGCTATTGTAGGTGTAATATCTACACCTATAATTCCAAGCCATGGATGATCATAAGAACCAATTTCAATTAATGAAGGAACAATTTTTTGAATTGTATTAGAAGGAATAGCAAATCCTACACCAGCATACTCTCCCGTATTAGAAAATATTGCAGAATTTATTCCAATTACCTCTCCTTTTATATTTAACAGTGGACCACCTGAATTTCCTGGATTGATTGCCGCATCAGTTTGGATTATGTCAGGTATAGAAAAAGATGATGATCGTAATGTAATTTCATTTCCTCCAAATAATGGTGGTAGTGATTCTGTAGGTAAAGAAGGTAATTGTCTACCTAAACCACTGATAATTCCTTCGGTCATGGAACCAGATAATCCAAATGGATTACCCACAGCGGCTACATGTTGTCCTATAACTAAATTTTTAGAATTTCCAATCGTTAAAGGTATTAATTTTTCTTGAGGTACTATAACCTTAATAACTGCAAGATCACTATAAGGATCAAAACCTACTAATTCACAACTATATATTGATCCATCAGGAAAAGTAACAAGAAATTCATTTCCACCATTAACTACATGATAATTAGTAATTATATGTCCATCTTGATCATAGATAAAACCAGATCCAAGTTTAACCCCTAATTGGTTAGGATTAGGATCAGTAGTAGTGGATACTTGTACGACTGATTGATTTACTTTTTTAAATATCTCAGAAAAAGAATAATTATTATTACTTGAAGTTTCTTCTTCTATTGCTAATACTTCAGAATTTTGATAAACAATAATGCCAAAAAGTATCATTAACCCCAAGATTGCTAGAAATGTTATAGGTCTATATCTTGAATTATAATTACTTCTGTCGTTCAACCTTATTTTTTGAAATTTGACATCATTTGCAATTTTAACCATATAAAAGGTAAAACTATATTGTTAATAAGAGTTGATTCTATAAATGGAGAAAGTAATACCATTATTTGTATTTATTTATAGATCGTAATATAATATATTATTGATATTAACATGATACATAAAATATTAGATAATAAGCTAGTCTTATTTTTATTGATCTTTGTTATAACATATACACTAATAAATAACATGAATCATTTATCATCATATGCAGATTTTCCAACAGAAATAAATAAAATTGAAAATTGTAAAAATGAAAAATTGATAGATAAAGCGATTTCCAATTCTAATGGCAAGAATATTAATAATAACGTTAACGTTACTAGTCTTAACCCACTAGAAAAATTTCATCATATCAAAAAATTTGATTCTAATGGTTATTTACTTGACAGTTGGGGGAATAAAGGCACTGGCAAAGGAGAATTTTTGCATCCTCATGGGATTGCTTCTGACTCTAACAGTAATGTATATGTAAGTGATGCTGTACTATGCAATATTCAAAAATTTGATAGTAATGGTAATTACTTGCTTAAGTTTGGTAAAAAGGGTAGTGGGCCAGCAGAATTCATACAACCAGAGAGTATTGCAATTGATAAAAACGATAATGTGTTTGTAGTTGACTATGCCACACATCATATTCAAAAATTTGACAGTGATGGTAACTTTATTACAATGTGGGGATCAAAAGGAAATGGGACAAATCAATTCATGAAACCTTGGGGTATAGGTATTGATTCTAAAGGCGATGTTTATGTTGGAGATCAAGAAAATCCGGTTATTCAAAAATTTGATAATGATGGAAATTTTATAAAAAAATGGGGGTCATATGGATCAAAAACAGGACAATTTGTTCATATTCATGATGTTACAGTAGATTCAAAAGATAATGTATATGTAACTGATGGTAGAAATAATTCAAGAGTTGAAAAATTTGATAGTAATGGTAATTTTATTACCATGTGGGGATCTAAAGGAAGTAAAGAAGGACAATTTATTGAAGATCATGGGATAGCAGTAGATAAATCAGAATATGTATATGTAGTAGATACACGAAATGTAAGAATACAAAAATTTGATAGTAATGGTAACTTTATTACCATGTGGGGTTCCCTTGGATGTAAAGATGATCAATTTTTAATACCTCATGATATAACTATTGATCCCAAAGGAAATATTTTTGTAAGCGATAGTGGAAATGTCCATTTTAGAGAAAGATATGTATGTAACTAAATAATTTAAATGTAAATTTGTTCCAATCAACAAAAATTAGAAAGTTTCCCCGATTTGGAATATTGAATTTTCTAATTTATCATTATTAAAACTTTTTTAGTAGATAGAAAATAATATTTATTGTAGATAAATATCACTCTATATAATCAATTTAATAATGATTAAATTTATTATCCTCTAAACATTATAAGTAATACCTATGGTCGTTAATTCTTTATTTTACACTCTTAATAATCTTATTGTGATACGTTCCCTAAAAAATCCTTTAATGATATAAAAAATTTATATTT
>DASVEV010000145.1:0-24503 GCA_036380415.1 Nitrososphaeraceae archaeon | reverse complement strand
GCTGCAAAAGTCGACGCATTAAAGCTATGTTCGGCGTGTAATATTAAACAAATATCAAAAACTTTTACTTCTTCAAAAGTAGGCTTGCGTCCAAATACCATATAAAGAAAGTTTGCAGAATGTTTAAGTTCCTGGTCTGGTTCAACAATCTCCTGCCCATTTCTTACATTATTCCATGCAGCAACTATTGAAGGAATTTTAGATATAAGAGATATTGCCCTTCTTATATTATCATCCTTGGTATCAGAGGAAATACTTTCATCAAAATCTCCAAGAGAAGGAACACATGATTGTAGAACATCCATAGGACGCGCTGTTTTTGGTCTATTTTCTAAATTTGCAATTAACGAATCCGGTAATTTTCTTGCTTGTAGTAATTTATATGAAAATTCATCTAATTGGTTTTTATCAGGAAGTTCTCCAAACAACAAAAGATATGCTGTTTCTTCAAATGTAGAATGATTTACTAAATCAAGAATATCATAACCTCGATAAATTAATTTACCGTTTTCACCATCGATAGATGAAATCTTTGTATCTGCTACTTCAATATTCCGTAAGCCTATATTTCTTGCATCCAAATTAATTCATCATTACCTCTGAGATTTGTATATTAAAAGAATGCTGAAGATAGCAATGGTTGATTAGCCATCGGATTTAAGTAATTAGACCTTTAGAGATACTTCATTCTTTCCTCTATTACTGATAGTAAGAATATCGATCCCATCACCACTAGCTGCGTCTCTTTGAATAGCAGCTCTAATAGATTTAATAGCAAGGTTCTTAGCGTCATCTTCATTCATTTGGGAACTATATTGTGCATCCAATATACCTAAAGCCATTTCGGCACCACTTCCTACTGCTGCATATTCATCAGGAAGTAGGGATCCAAGTGGATCAAGAGTATATATACGAGGTTTATCATCATAACCTCCAACTATAACTTGAGTTAACAAAGGAAAGTATCGTCTTTCAAACATAATTACCGACATTAGTTTTGCTACTGAATTAGTGGGAACTTCACGTCTTATTTCCATTTTACGGATTTTAGATAATGCAGCAACCTGTCGAGCGAGGACATTCATATCGGCAACCATACCTGCACAAGCTGCTCCTACATTCTCAGTCAGTACAAAAGTTTTTTTAGTGTTCTTATTCACAAGGAAGTTTCCAAAAGAAACCCGTTGCTCAGATGCCAATAAAACACCATTGTTAAATGAGATTCCTACGGCTGTTGCGCCAGGAAAGTATTGGTACGCCATTTGTGGTATATGAAATAAGAGCCAGATTTAGTCTTTTCTATTAAATTTAACGCAGTACACTTATTTTTTTCTACTATGAAGATTATGAATCTTAATTGCTTCCCCAATGAGACGATTTTGTAATTCTAAAGCATCTTTTCCTTCTGGATGTTTCTCCTCAGCTATAGCTTCGGCTACTAATCTAATGATATGTCTCAGGAGAAATTCATCACCCCTTTCTGATTCAGCTTTGTATGCAGAATTAGCTTTGTTTACAAAAACTACGTTTTCATTAGTAAACCCATATCGAGAATCGCTTGCGTCCTCATATGGGATTACTTTATATCCAATCTTTTTTAGGGCGAAGGTTCGTTTAAGAGTTTTTATTTTTTTTATCTCCATTTTATCTAAATTATTAGATGTTTGCAAATTAGGAATAGTTTGTGTCCTTTCATTAGGATTAAAATAGTGAGGCTCAATTTCACTATGGATAGTTTGATGGTCTAGTATACTAGTGTGAGCTTGTTCTCTAATTTTGGAGCTTTGAACAGAGAGATTATTTTCGTAATCCTCGTCTGTTGGAATTTTATTATCTTGAATCTTGACCTTTGTAATTGATGAGTTTATAGTTAATCTATCTGCGTTAGGAACGGTTACTTTCTCTTCAACTGTTTCATATTCCTCTTCTTCTAATTCTACAGACTCCAAGTTCTCAATTACTGCTTGGCCAAGAACTTTGTCTATTTCACGATATATTCGTGTCTCTTCTTTAGTTATCAATACATCTTCATATTCAGTCAATTTGGGTATTACCTCATCAACAATAAATTGTTTGACGTACGTGTTAAAATTATAATAAGCATCATCCTCTATTAATGCAGATTTATCTGCAAATCTAGAAGTTAGAGCATCACATCTTAGTAATCCCGTAATTCGATTCAATTTCGCATCAAAACCAAAATTACTTCTAACAACAATGTGATTTCCAATCATCACACCTATTCCTTTCTCCTCTTCTATTAATGGACGTCTTGCAACTACAATTTCACCAATAATTTTGCCATTATCAAGATTTACCGGTATGCGGTAGCCTTGTATCTCTTGGGCCTTTACTATATCAGACTTCTCTAGATCCCATTCAGTGAATCTATCGGATTGTTTAATAAATACTTGAAACATGGGGTGTCTAAGAATCGCTAATTTACGTATTTCCTTATATAATTTCAAAGGGTCAATATTCATCTTTGCATTAATTAGATTTAATTCTGTTCCATTTCTAGAAAGAGGTTTTTCATTTAGCTCATTTAATAAAGAATTACCCGAAAATAGTTGATTTAGAGAGTTTTCATCTATAACAAGAGATTTGTTATAATTATTTTTTTTGGTTTTGATTTTCATGCTCTCAAATGAAGTAAGAAAAGAGAGTCTTCCTGTTCCATATCGTCCTGTTCGACTTCTCTTTAACTTTGGAGAAATTGATTCTATCTTTTTATGAGGCGATCCTAATAATAAGAATTTTTCAATTCCTTCTACGTCCATACCTGCATCATCTTCTATTATTATAGATCCACTAGTGAGAATGGTAATTAACACCTGTGTAGCATCTTCATCAAAAGCATTTTCTACCAATTCTTTAACTATTTCATATGGAGAAACCCATGTCTTTGTGGCAAATTCCTTAAAAAAGGATGGATGAACTTTTAATTGTATTGACATTATATCATAGTAAAATGACTTTCTTGCCTTTATTTATTGTGTTTGTATATATACAATGAAAGTAAATCATTTTAAAAATTGATAAAAGTAGAAAAATTTATTGAGGGACATAGCCCTTTACTTTTAAGGCGTCGACTAAACCATGAGCATTTGTTTGTGCGTTGTTTAGTATTATTTCTGCTGTATCTTTAGAAACATATCCAGCTTTAGATGCTACGTTAAGTGATTTTTGATATGCTAGAGATAGAAGAGAAGATATCGTCTCAGGTGCAAAATAGACTATTTCTATTGCCAGATTCAAAGCAGACGAAAAAGATATTTGTAATTGTTTTACATATTCTTTAACGTCAAGCTGTAAATCTTTTTCTCTAAATTGAAGACCTTCAGAAATTGCAAAGTTGACTAGTACTCCTGCTTCAATTGGTTTTATGTCTAATTTAGATAAGAGAGAAGCAAGTTTTTGTGATATGACCTCTCCTGATTTAACTACTATTGTATCTTTTGTTACAGCAATACTGCCTTGATCGATTTTAGTTTGTACTTTCGATTCTTTAAATTCAGAGAGGACAGGTCCTGGAGGAATACCAGTATTACCTGCTGGAACTATAATATCCTTAGGTGCAATATCTCCCCCTTTTGCAGGTAAAAAAACTTTATTTTCACTGAAAATCAAATTAAGCTTGAAAGGGCTTATATTAGTAAACATTAGTGCACATTGACCTTCTAATTCTTTGCTTAAATCTTCAATGCCTGAAATTTTACTTACTTTTTCAAAAGCTCTTTGAGCAACTTTATTTTTGATTATTTTAATATTAATTTGACCGTGAAATTTTTTCCTTAAAGGCATTAACTGTGTAGCCCTGACTTTGTTCATTTTTGATAAGGCAATAACATTATATTTTGTTGGAAGCTCCTGTAATTCTTGATACATATGTTGCTTCTTTTGAGGATATTTTTTGATTATTTGATCTGAACTCATGTTTTAACCACCCTTAGTTTTGTTAGATAATGATGCTAAACTTATACAATTACCCATTGTAAATTTGACTGAAGTATTACGAATGTTCTTATCCCCTTGAGGTAATTTTTTTTCCAAAAGAGACAATATAGTATTTGCATTTTGAATAAGTTGTTTATCATCCATTTTTTCATCTCCTATTTTGGTGGAGATATTAAGTTGATTTCTAGTTCTAATTCTTACTGAACCCCTTAACCTATTCAATATACTTTCAATTGGTGCACCATATGGTATAGGTGTTGGCATTTTACCTTTAGGCCCCAGAACTTGACCTAGGGAACGACCAACTGTAGCCATTAACGATGTATCAGATAAAAAGAAATCATAAGCCTTTGCTAACTTTTTAGCTTCTTTTTTATTAGTGCCAAGTCTATCAAGTTCATCAAGCTCTATTATCCTATCTGCTTCTGCTCTCTTTGCTCTTGATCCCATTTCACCTGATGCTACTACACATACCGTGGCTTGACGGCTTGGTTTATTTGGTAAATGTACAACTTCATTGAAACTAAATCCTTTTTTTACATCAATATCTTTTAAGACAATAGTAAGATCTAGAGATTGATCGAAGTTACGCTTTTTATAATCTCTTCTAGCATGCTCGATAAGATCTTTAAGTTCAACATCACTTGTCATGGTAAATGTATAAAGATAAAATAATCAGCTACTTAAAATCGTTTAGAATAAAAAATAAAGTTATTGTAGTGTAATAATATTTTATTTTATTTTTGAAAACAAAAAATTTTATAAAATTTATATATCACACGTCGAATCATTTTTGTATATGGCCGAAAAAATGACTGCTCTTTGGTTAATCTTACTGACTATGGTGACTTGTGCCGCAGTTCCAGTCTTCCTCGTAATATTGACTGCACCTCATCCTACTCAATTCATTACGGTTATGGAAGAAGGATTCTTAGACATTCAACCATATAATGTGATCACTAAATTCCCCTTTATCCAAAGTTGATGGATGAATGGGACAAAATTTATTTTCTATCAAACCTCATTTGATAAAGATTTTGCAAAAAGATGGCTATAATCAGATAATAACTTATACTAATTCTTATCCCCAAAATGGCAGAAAATAATATCTTTACTATGCTTTTTTGGTTGGGAGAACTGACTCTTGCAAGTTGGATACTATCCTATGGGGCGGAACACCTTTCTGAAAAATTTGGTGCTAAATTCGTAGGCCGAGTCTTATTAAGTATAGCAACTACTTTGCCAGAAATCGCTATAGTGATTTATGCTGCAGCGCAGGGGTCTTTTGGTATTGCTATTGGTTCTGGACTAGGGAGTAACTTGTTGATGATGACATTAGGTTTAGCAATTATGTTGATTATAGCAACAACAAGATTATCGAAGGCGCCGCTTAAACATGTTGATGTTAGTACTTTTAAAAATGATATGATTTTTTTGATAGTAGCTGCCGTAATAAGCTTTGTGCTATTTTTAGATGGATTTAATTATCTTGATGGGTTCATTTTCGTCGGTCTCTTTGCAGGGTATATAATATTATCACTACATGAAATGAGAGTAGAAAATAAAGATAAAGTCTCTGATAAAAATGTCAGTCTGAATATCAGCAATAACAATAATAACAATAATAAGAAATTAATTGTTGAGCAAAATATTTCAAATGATAATAATGATAATAAGAAATTCATCAAAGCAATTGGAACTTTTTTGTTAGGCGCTATAGGGATACTTTTTGGTGCAGAACCTTTTATTCATTCTTTGGAGGGGGTTTCTGTAGAATTTGGAATATCCGCTGTAGTGCTGGCGGTTATAATTAGTCCAATTGCTGGAGAAATGCCCGAAAAGATTTCAATGATGATATTGGCTAGGAAAGGGGCCGCAGGAGCGTCCATAGCTATTGCAAATGTGTTGGGTTCTAAAATACTTAATAATACATTATTATTGGCAGTAGCAGTCTTTGCGGCAATGTATTCATTTGGATTTAATAAAGTAATTGAATTGACAGAAATTTTGTATTATCAAATTATTCTAGTTACAATTGTCACAATAGTAGCTGTTCTACCTATGATGTTTAGAAAAAAAATAGGATTAAGATTTGGTTTTGTTCTATTATCTATGTATATAATATGCATATTAATCCAATTTCTATTTCCACAAAACATGCACTAGAATATTTATCGCTATGACAAAATAAAGTATAATAATGTAAATATTTTATTTTACCAAATTACATATACAATCATTGGTATCAAAGTGACACTTCTCGCATAAAAAAATTTCATCGCAGACGAGTGGCCTGCATGTTTTATATGACTTGAGTAATCGTCCGCACTTACATTTATTCGGAAACATTTGGGATTTTAAATAAATTTTGATGGCAAACTGTGTAAACTGTAATAAAATAGCAAGGAATGAAAATCAAAAATAAATAATAAAAAAGTTTATCCAAATAATGATGATAAACCTTCGAGTGCTTCTTCTTCCTTCTTTTCGCTTTTCTCTTCCTCAGGCTCTTCCTTTGTAGTTGTTTCAGTTGCCGCTGCTCCTGTCGCTGGAGGTGCTGCCGCTGCTGTTGCCATAGTCATTGGGGCAGCCTTTAATGCCGCTTCAATATCCACATCGCCCAATGCAGCTACAAGAGCCTTTATTCTGACAGTATCAGGGGCAGAACCAGTTGCTTTAATTACATTAGTAACATTATCTTCAGTAATATCTTGTTTCAATTTGTGTAATAATAATGCCGCATACACGTATTCCATTAGTTATCAAAAACGGATTATTATAAAACCATAATATAAAACTTTCAACTTGTTACAAAATCTTTGCACCTCTAGCAACAGCATAGACATGTTCTTTTAATTCTCTATCATAAAGAGAATTCATTTTCTCTATTAAAATAGCACGGAAATGATGTTTTTCGTCTTCAGATTGAGAATAAATAACATCTGCAAACAGATCTGCCATATTCTCTTTAATCCAACCTTCCAATACAAAAAATCTTTTTTCATTTATCCAGCTTACTTTATTTATACTTTGATCTATATTACCATAAAAATTACCTGTTTCAATTCTATCGATTAGAATAAAAATACAATTATTGGGATCGGGATCATTTAAAACCTCTTGAGATCTTTTTCCTAGTAATCCTTTTTGTCTCTTCGAGAGGAGTCCTAAAGGCTTTATATAAGATCCCAAAATTAAGAGCGAATTATTATTGACGGATGTAACTCTTCCTAAAATAATTCTTTTGGATTCACTTTCCGGTTCTACGGCAAAGACATAATCTCCAGTCTTGATCTTACCTAGTCCAAACATTATTCGATGTTACAAGCTAAAATTATATATTATTTTCTATAACATTATTATCTATTGTAAAATTAATATAAAATATTATAACATATTGGAATGAGATTGAAAAAATTAATATAAAATAATAACAATTTAAATTAAATCTTTAATATATAATTACATTTATTAATCTAGATTTATAACGTATTCCGGATATAACTTGCAAAGGTTTGATGAACTCGATATGAAAATACTGACTGAACTCACTCGTGATGCTAGTATTTCGGTTCCGCAGTTAAGTAAAAATTTGAATATAAATTCTTCGGTCTTATACAGTAGAATAAAACGTCTTTCCAAAAGAAATCTAATTAAAAAATTTACTATCATGGTCAATGAAAACATGCTTGGTCTCAACATAAAAGCAACAGTAGGGATCAATCGTGATCCAAAAAGAAAGGATCACATTCACAAAGAATTACTCACTATTGCGGAAGTCAGATCCTTATCAGAGGTTACAGGTAGATTTGATATGATTGTAAATGTCAATGCGAGTACGTTAGAAGATTTGCATAATATCGTAATTGAGAGGATTGGTAAAATCGAAGGAATTCAAAATACTGAAACATTTGTTGAAATGCAAAGAACTGAAAAAGATCCAGATTATTCTGAGCAAGTATATTAATTTGACTTAAAATTTTTAAATATTAAAAGTTAATTTATACAGTTAAATTCAAATACTCTGTCTTGCAGTAAAAGGTAATATTATGAAAATACTAAATATAATTTCTTATTTAAGAAGGAGGCTTCTTGACATGTATCAAACTCTTTTATTAGCGAAAAAAACATCTAAAGATGATTATACAACCCATATGAGATTTGTATTACTAGGGATGGGAGTAGTCGGTGCGATTGGATTTACCATTAAATTAATTGGTGAATTCTTAACTAATAAACCAGTATAATTATTTAAAAATATTTATAATAGAATAAAACTATTTTGGATAGGTTTTCCTGATGTCTATTTCTTTTGAATTCACTCTGTATTTAGGATACTGAAAATAGTATAAGCAAATTAACCCCACTTAGTCCAAAAATCCATCTAAAATGTAGTTTATTTATAACTATAATGAAAAAATATGTAAAGCATGGTAGAGTGCTAATAATAACCCATTTTATTTTTTCCTGGTTTATGAAATAAATAATATATACTAAATCGTCAGATGAGACTTGATAATTTTTTTATAAAAAAACATATTATAAAATAGTTGATTTCTTCATATAACTCTATATTTGATTTTCAATAATTTTTTATTAAGGTTAAATAGGTATATTTGATTATACAATTTTGTTTATTTCTGTCTATTGTTCTATATACGTTTGTTTTTGATATAATCTTTCTAATAAAAAAAGGTCCTTAAATATGTCTTGCATTTTCAGCCAGGTAACTTATAGTTTTTTTCGTCATCTTCTCTATAGAGGGTCAATTTTACAAAATGAAGTAAAACGCAACATAATAGAAACAAATGTAGTTCGTGATATTATAGGTGTATATTAAGAAATGATTACTCACTCCAATGTTGATGCTGCTGATTTTTGCTTTTTTTCTATTCGTTGTCTTAGGTGTCTTTTTATTCTACTAAATAAGGAAAACATCATAGCGGGCCCGGAGGGCTTCGATCCCTCGACTTCCGGCTTTCTTCTCAGACTGAATAGAAGGCAGGCGCTCTGTCCATGCTGAGCTACGAGCCCTTCACAACAGGAAAAAGCTTTAGCAAATTTAAAGATTATTACTTTATTTCAAATATTTTATTCTATATGTTTAATTTTTAAATTAGATTATTCTGAATAAATATATACAATTATCAGAAAGAATTCTTTATAACTATGCAAAAAAAAAAAGAATTATCTCTTACTATCGAAGAAAATGAAATTCATCCTAATCAAGAAATTCATGGCAGTATTGAAGTGAATTATAATGGAAGATTCGATACTATCGTAATAAATTCGCAAATTGAAAATTCAAATGATATTTGTAATTATATCGAATTAAACGGAAAAAAAATTAATCATCCATATGCACGTCTTTCTATCTACAAAAAAGAGTTGGAAGAAAAAAGGATTATTGATTTTATTGCCATTACACAACATGTACCAAAAAACTTTTTTTCTAAAGTTAAATTTAGAACTTCTATCATCCAAGAACATAAAGAAGTGGCAAATGATATTTTGTTTCTTCAAATAAAAAAAGTATGAAAGAAAAGATTCTATGAAAAATTCTTAACTATTGTGACAGTACCAGTCATCCAAGGATGTGGTTCACAATGATATGGATATTCTCCATCCTCTGTAAATACAAATTCAAAGGTCCCTCCTGGTGGAACAAGTCCTATTGTCTCCATTGAGTCAAACTTTCCAGACAAAGGATCATGATAATCATTATCCGTAGTTACGGTATGAGGAGTAGTATCTAGATTTTCCCAAATTAATTTATTATCAATACCTAAAGACCCTCGGGCAATAGAGGGAACATAAAATTGAGGATTAGTTGGCAGACTCGCACCTTCAGCTATGGTTAATTTCAATGGCTGTGGAGGATTTGCTACTTCTTCTGGAACGGAAGGCTTGAGATTTAATTCTTTAAGAAAGACGAACTGATAGAATGCCAAACTAATAGTTATTGCTATGATAAAAAATATTATAGTTAACCCGCCAATACTACTAAACTGCTGTGATCTTTCCATACTAATATAACATAGTAGATAGTTTCGTTAATTTAAATTTTTTATTTTTTTTAGGATTGTTACTAACCTCTACTTCCACCTTTTTTCCAATGAATTTTTATTTTTTCTGGCGACTTTGAAAACCTTATTCAAAATTCCATTGCTCTTTATTTGACCAATGGAATTTTCAGATGATTCTAATCCCGGTTTATCATTATCAGATTCTACTAATGCTCTTTTTTTATATTGTAAAGACTTAATCCTATCAGTCTGTGGTATAGAGGGAGGAGGTGGATTATTTGCATTGGATCGTCCATGTCTATAAATATGGAACATTCCTGCAAAAACTAGCATCATAATACCAATAATGAACAACGATATGTTTTTCATACCATTAAGTAGAGCATAATATGCTGCAATATTCAAATAGATTTGAAATCCTATCAATGCTATAAATACAAACAATATCCATTTTTCAGGGAGACTTATTACACTCTCCTTCTTTCGGGGCTGACGTTTTGCATTAGCTTCTGCATTTTTAGCCAATTTTATCATAAGATATGTAAATCCAAATGATAATGGAACTAAGAGGATCATTACACTATAGAGAAAAATTGGATCGATTACCAATCTGTCTAATAGAGATTTTGTCCTATCAGGATCGATGTAGAAACCCCAGTACGTAGTCACTACAATTTGAGCAATACTTGTAATTCCTATTGCAGATATAAGTGGTCTATCCTTCCAAGAAAATTTTTTATATTTATCTATGAAAGGTATGATAAGTAATGTAAATATGAAAAGCCCCGGCCAAGCAACACCAGTTACAAATTTATCGTACTGAGATCTAAGAAAAGCATACAATCCTGTGAGATACCATTCAGGTACAGTTATTCCAGGTGGTACATTGGGATCAAACTTTAAACCCATATCCACCGGGAAAACTCCTCCAGTAATCATTATTGCTCCTGTGATAGCCATAACCATTGGAACATCAAAAACAAGAAAACGTGGGAAATGTACAGTCATTAAACCTATCAATGCAATGGGAAGTAAAAATACATGGAATGCATAAAAGCGTAATACAAAGTCATGAAACCCCGACCCAAAGAATGCATCTCTCATATCAGGCCCGATAATAGGTATAGAATTAGTAAGGGACGCAGCTATAGAAATAGCAAGTTCTGCTCTTTCACTAAAAATAATGTCGTATCCGGTAAAGGCTTCTAAAATGGTTAATACCCCTATAAGGATTCCAGTAACCCAAAGTATTTCATTTCTAATTTTATACCTACCACTAAAATACTGATAATACATATGAAGAATTGCCATCATAACCATAGCATTAGATGCATGATAGTGAATGTTTCTGAGATGGAAACCGTATGGTATAGTATCATTTATATTTTCAACGCTATCCCATGCTCTGTCAAGAATTGGTTCATACCATAACATTAGAAGAGCACCCGATATACCGAGAATTATGAAGAGGACAAAAGTAAGCATTCCTAAAAAGCCTAAAGGACTAACAAACCGAGTAGGAAATGTGAATTTTAAGCCCATGAAAATTGTTCTATCAACGCCGGTGTAGATCCACCGGAATAGTCTAACTAGACTGTTTTCTCTATGCAATGAAGCGGCCATATCCCACTATCCCATTTCCATTAACATTCCAATTAGGAGGCAATATCCATAAATACCCATCTTTATCTGCTTCCAAATCGAGTTTTGGTAGAACGTTTGAAGGTGGTGATTGAAGAGCGGCAGGGCCTGCAAAGGCCGCTCCTGTTAGTGGGTCATACAGGCTGCCATGACATGGACATTCACCCCTTTTTCGTCCCTCACCGGGCCAATACTTCCATAGACACCAAAGATGTAAGCAAACCATGCTAAAGACCCGAAAGGCTGAAGCATCGTTCTTCTCTCCCCCCAGTTCAGGTGGAAGTCGTATAAATTGCCATGTCCTGAATGCCTCTTTATTGAGAGCAGCATCCTCAGATATAGGATAAATTATAGCTTCAGAATGATTAACCTTAAAGGTTTTTACATTAGCTTGAGAACCATCAGGTAGCTGAACTTTAGATTTTTCAGTTGTTGAACCACTTGGATTAGGCAAAAATTTCCCCCAGTCCACAAAAGGTGTAAATGTCAACACAGTACCAGCTGCTGCCAATAATTTTAAAAAATCTCTACGTGAAATTTTATCATTCCCCCTTGCCTGGGGTTGCTCAGACATTACCATTACAGATGAAAAAATATATTATAAATCTTTGTTCCAATGCAGAACATTTTAACACATCTAGTGTATAACTAAGACAAAGCCCTAATTAACTTTTAACATTCTGATTCTAAGGATTCCATTGATATAGGATACATCCTGAATTTGAGATATATGCATATCTTCTCTAAGTGGAATAGATACAATAGGCTTAGGAGCTCCCTCCGAAAAAATTTGTAAACTATGTGTGCTTTTTTCATATATAGCTCGTAAATTTTGGATATTTCTCAAACCTTTCAGTTCTACTAAAATTTCGTAATAATTATTCCCCTCAATAATATCTGGTTGAGAGATCGAATGTCTAGTATTATCCTGATTATATGGTCTAGAATAGGGCTTGGAAGATTTTTTTGAATAAATACTACTCACTCCAATGTGACCTTGAAATACCGAAGGGAAAAACGACTTTGCTAGGAAACTAACACCTGCTCCTACTACAAAACCTCCAATATGAGCTAAATATGCCACTCCCCCTTCGGGGTTAAATATACTAAATACTACCTGAAGGATAAACCATACAGGTATGTAAGCAAGAGCAGGAATTCTAACTGTTGTAATAAAAAAAGCAGTTATAACTGTAAATATTTTCGCCCTAGGAAAAAGCACCAAATAAGCTCCTAGAACTCCAGATATAGCTCCGGAAGCACCAACTGCAGGAATATTACCACCGCCGACTGAAACTGCATAGAAACTATGGATTACTCCTGCTGCTATACCCCACATCAAATACAAAATAAGATATTTAAAGTGTCCAAATCTATCCTCAATATTGTCTCCAAATATATACAAAAATACCATATTTCCTATTATATGAACAACGCCACCATGAAGAAACATTGACGTAATTAAAGTAAAATAATCCCCCTGAAAAACACGGTCTGGAACGGTACCATAAGTAAAAAAGATTTCATTGACTTTTAACTCATTACTGAAATAATTTGTACTTATTACTTCCCATATAAATATAATAACATTTAAAGCTATAAGAGAGTAATTTACATACGGTCGTCCATGAAGACGAGGAGTATCATCATGAATAGGAAACATTTACTATGCTGGATCTAATAGTAGCGTACTAGACTTGAAAAGGATTACTACTTGGTAAAAAATCATCATTCTTTCCATGAGCTTTTTTATTATGTCGTGAAAGATGCTCTTTATCTTGAAAAACAATATTGCAATTTTTACATTTTATCTCATTTGCTTCTTTACCTTTTTTTCTTTTTAAAATATTAGAAAACCCCATAATATAGTTCACATACAAAGTTCTTTTTAAATTATATTAATTCTACAATTCATTAGATCTATACATCATACTGATAAAAAAAAAATTTACTCCATTACAATCATTGTGAGTGTAGATTTAACTCCCGGTAATTTTCTCAACTTCCATGTAATAATTTCTTTAACCTTATCCATTGTATCAGATTCTACTTTTGCAATAATATCATATACACCATAGACTTGAAATACTTCTTTAACTCCTTCTAAATTCCTCAGTTCTTTTACGATGGAATCTTCACTTCCCAATTCGGTATTTAAAAGTACAAAAGCACCAGGCATAACATTTTATAATAAAATGATATATAAAAACATGCTGAAAAAATAGTAAAGGGGTAATTAGGTTTCATTTAATTTTTTTTCGTCAAATGGGCCAGCCATTTCCCACTGGTAATCAAAAAAATCCTTACACCATTCATGAAAATTTCGATCTTTACTATAGAACATAATATTCAAATCTGGTTCGCCTTTCAGATTTGGAAATAGCAAACAAGCTTCTTGCTCATTGAATATTGTCATTATAGTAACCTTATTAATCATCTTTCTTTCTACCATACCTTTAGAAATTTGGTTAACCCAACCTATTTTCTGTAATAATTCTCCTCTTCCTTTAGGAATAATTGTGTCTTTTGAAAAAATGTAAGAAAACTTAATACCGGTCTGAATCTTATTACTTACTGTTTCAATTAAATCTAACGGCACCTGTGACATAATTTCTTTAATATAGACTTGTGAGTTCCAATAAAGAGTCTTCCAGCGCTGTAGATTTGCCATTACTCCTAATACTATTTCACTATTTTGTAAAGAACCAATTCTTTGAATGAATTTTAATGGCAATTCTTCTATCGAATGTTCAATGAAATACTGTTTATTTTGTAGAAGAAATTCATATCCTGGAATTAAAAAAACAATGGATTTACCATAAGAAGTTAATCCTAAATCACCTTCTCCATCTTTAAAAACCAATCCACTCTCAACTAATCTGATTATGTTTCTATGTGCTTCTTGCATAGTTGCATCCAATTCAGTTGACAACTGAGATAATCTGTACTTATGTTTAGAGAGCTTTAATAACATAGAAAGCCTCAAATCTCCTGCCAATTCAAAGAATAAAGACTCGGTTTTTTCGGGAAGGTTATTATGCATTTTATTATAGTATTTCTTTCCAAAGATTTAAACTTGAATAAATCTAAGAAATTAATTTTAAATAAATATAGTCAAAGGTAATTGTTTATTTAACAAAATAGTAAAAAGTTTAAGGATATATCCGTCTAATAGTTCTTGGAAAAGGCAAAGTATCCTTTATATCAGTAATATCGAGAATCCATCTCATTAGTCTTTCTATTCCCAGGCCAAAGCCTCCATGGGGTACTGACCCATATCTGCGTAAATCCAGATACCAATCATAATTACTTTTTTGTAAACCTTCCAAAACCATTCTATTTTCCAATTTTTGGAGATTATCTTCTCTTAAACCGCCAGATGTTACTTCACCAAAACCATTGGGTGCAAGTAAATCCGCTGCAATTCCTAATCCTTGTTTTGAGATTTCTTCTTTAACATAAAATGGTTTTATTTGCAATGGATATCCAATAACAAATAATGGTTTGGAAGAGTTGATTGTTAGAATTCTTTCTGATTCGATACTAAGATCATCACCATATTCAATTTTTCTAGACGATCCTTTCTCTATTATCTTAAATTCTTCTTTTCGTAGTTTATCTATTGCTTTTTCATAAGTAATTCTATCAAATGGAGGTGAAATTTTCTCCAAATCTGATACATCTCTTTTCAAAAAATCAAATTCCTCTTTATTGTTTTTCAAAATATTTTGGATGACAAATGAAATTAATTCTTCTTGCAATTTTATAAGATCCTCTAAAGATATCCATGGTGCCTCTGCTTCTAAATGAAGAAATTCAGTTAAGTGTCTAACTGTTCTCGATTTCTCAGCTCTGAACGAAGGAGTCATAGACCATACTGGACCAAGAGAAAAGATCATAGCTTCTAAATATAATTGTGCACTTTGTGAAAGATAGGCATCTTCGTCAAAATATTTTATTTTAAATAATGTAGAACCTCCTTCGACTGATCCCTTTACTATTACTGGAGCCGTTACTTCAATCCAATCATTATCGGTAAACCATTTTCTTGAAAAATAGAGAATAGAAGAACGAATTTTAGAAACCATAGTCATGCGTCGAGTTCTTATAGTAAGATGTCGTTTTTCTAAAAGAAGATCAAGGCTTTGATATTCTCCTATTGGATAATCGTTTTTAGAAATGCTAAAAATATTAAGTCTATCCGCTTTTAATTCATAACCTCCTTCTGGTGCGCGGGAATCTTTTTGAAGAATACCAAAAATTTCAACAGAAGACTCGATAGTTAAATTATTTGTTTTTGATGATTCAATAATACACTGGATGATGCCTCCTCTATCATCTCGAATTAATAAAAATGTATTTTCTTTTTGCTTTCGGATTCGATGTATCCACCCTTTAATAGAAATATATTTTCCAATATAGTCATCTTTTTTTAGTTCAGCAGTTCTTATATTCAACATAATTGAGTCTTTTTTAATATTTAAATTCATTATGTTTTACTTAGATATAGTTTGTAGAATCAGAGAATCATGTAACCATATTGTCAAGGAATTAGTATTCTAAATAATATCTCTCAATAATAATAATGCATTTTTATTGTATAAAGGACATTAAAGTTCACTCCTAAATAATGGCCATATTTCTATCATGGACTGACTAACTATAAATCTATGATTGTAAAAAAAACTGAGACTAATTTTCTTACAAGATTACATATGTAAAGTGTATTTTTTAAACAAAAATTATAGATAAATCTCTCTCATCAAATATGAATTAGTGAATCTCAATATAAAAGTAGAGAATGAAGAAAAGTTATTCTGGTAATGAATCACAAATCATTTTGTCTTTCTCATTTTTAACAAATAGATAGCGATTATCTTTAAATATAAAAGTTAGTTCATTTCCTTGTATCTCAATATCTAATAGCTCTTGTCCTTTTATCCCGTCAAATTTTGCCATACTATATTAATTGTAGATTAACATTTTTAAAAATTTCTATTATTAATATAAAACTAAAAAGAATATATCAGCTTACGAATTGACTACGTGTATTTCTTCCTCGTTAGACTTCCCTACTAGTTTTGTTGGATCAGTAAAGTTATGTTTTCCCCAAGAAACAGCTACATTAGCATAAAGAGTAGATACTTCATCGATAATTGCTGGTAATTTAATTTCAACGATATTATCTATATCAAATAAGAGAGACTTGGCTTCATCTTCTGATTCAGGATAGAAAGGGCTGTCATCTTTAACGATAAAAATCCATATTCTATGATGAATTTTTGGATTCCTAGTCCAAAAAAAAACTGCTTTTCTTACAAATTTTACAGAGTATATGACTTTGCTTTTGTATTTCAAGTCCACATTTATTGTTATCCTGAAGGTGTTATCAAATTTATTATATGCTTTTTCCCATAATGATTGAGTAAATAAATCTCTAATTTTACCATTTATTTTTAAACTTAAATTAAAAGATAATTGTTCCTTTGAATTAGTTTTACTGGTTATATTGGTTAAAACAATATTATCTAATGAATTTATTTTTTCAGTCACTGATTAATTACCATGTGGTATGATTTATATCCTAAATATGTACTTGACTATTTAATGCAAGCAGAAATTACAACCTTTTCTAATAATGAGATAGAACTAAAGTTGAAAGATGAAGATATCTCTATTATGTACATAATCCAACATCATATTTTAAAGGAGAAAGATATAGAGTTTGCGGGTATCGTGATGAAGCATCCCTTGATCAAAGAGTATCTCATGAAAATAAAAAGCAAAGAAAATCCAATGGATATTTTAGACAAGTCAATCAAATCCGCTGATGAGTTTTTAAAAGATATTTCACATTTGATTGAATCTTCTGAACAAAAGGTGCTTTAAATTGAAATTCTGCCCACATTGTGAAACAAGAATGCGTTTGAAGTTTGAAGAAAATCAAGTTGCTTGTCCTAAATGCGGATTTACTAGTTCTCAACAAAAATCGACTGTTACAGTTAATGTTGGTAACATAACAACACAAGAACAAAGTGCTTTAAGAATATTGGACGGTGAAAATACAACACAGACTCTTCCTACTATTAGTATAGATTGTCCCAAATGTAATAATAATTTGGCAGTGTGGTGGATGCTCCAGACTCGGTCTGCTGATGAAGCCACTACCCAATTCTACCGTTGCACGAAATGTAGCCACACTTGGAGAAACTATTCTTAACATTAGGTAACCTACATCACTAGAAAATTTCTTGACTTTATAATAGGAAGATTTAAAATTGTCTAATGTTAGCCAGAACATTGTATTAATTTGACTTTTTTAGCTAAGACAAAAACTCCAGATGAATGGAAAGCTATTACATCTGCAATATCTACCCTCGTAGATGAGGCAACTTTTGAAGCATCGGTTGAAGGGATATCCTTTAGAGGAATGGATCCTTCACACGTAGCATTAATTGATATTTATTGGCCTAATTCGTCCTTTGAAAAATACGAATGTGATTCATTAATCAAGTTCGGGGTGAGAATCGATGAATTTTCTAAATTAATAAAAAGATCTGAAAAAAGGGATTCAATAGAATTATCCATAAACAAAGAAAGTATGTTGATTCTCAAAATACAAAATGGATATAAGAAAGAATATAAAATGAGATTAATTGAAAGTGCCTCGAGTTCGACTCCTCTACCAAAATTAAATTTTAATTCAAAAATAATATTAACAGCTTCTGCATTTGATAAAATATTATCAGATATTCAAGTACTGTCAGAATACATAACTATTGATTGCAAATCAGAGAATATAAGATTTTTGGGCAGAGGTGATTCAGGTGAAGCCGATATATTTTTAGAACCAAAGAATGAAGGTTTAGAAGAGTTAACATCTACTGAAGACAGTCTTGGAACATATAGTATAGATTATTTAATAAAGATCACAAAGGCAATAAGTGCAGTTGGTGGGTCTGTGATTGCTGAATATTCTAGCAAAATGCCTCTAAGATTAGAATTTACTGTGGCAAATCTTGGAAGAATACACTTTTACCTAGCTCCACGTATCCAAGATTAATAATAATACTTTAAATTCTCTCTCTTTAGGGTTATGCTGGCTGTTAACGAAGCATTAATCTAGGAACCAGAATACTCATCAAGTATATGCGTATTGTTATGAAATTTGGAGGATCACTATTGGATAACGAAAAAAAGATCCTCAATGTAGTAAATATAATAAAATCATATTATTATTTAGACTATGAAATTGTAGTTGTAGTTTCTGCTCTTTATGGAATTACGGATAAAATATCAGAATTATGTGATGCCATTAAAAAAATTAATAGAAATTCACTTGAATTGTTTCTTAAGGATATGGAAAATGTCCACATAAATCTGGTTGAGAAAGTCATACACAAGGAGAAAGATAAACATGAGCTCTTATATTTGCTTAAAGATTTATTAAATGAATTCAGGGATGTTTTACTAGGCATTTCCATTTTGGGAGATATAATTCCAAAATATAGAGATTATCTTTTTTCTTTTGGAGAACGACTATCAACCCCTATAGTATCTTTTGCTTTAAAATCCGCTGGCATAAATTCAGTATACATGAATGGAAAGGAAGTAGGAATCTTAACAGACTCTAACTTTGGTGATGCTAAGCCATTAATGGATACAACCAAACTTAGAGTACATCATAAAATTGAGCCATTAATAAAACAGAGGATAATTCCTGTTGTTACCGGCTTTATCGGTTGCGATCAGAATGGTAATACAACCACGATTGGGAGAGGAGGCTCTGACTACTCAGCAACTATAATTGCTGCAAGTATAAATGCCAATGAGGTTTGGTTATTGGGTGATGTGAATGGATTGATGACAGCTGACATAAAAATTGTTAAAAACGCTCGAGTCCTTGAAGAGATTTCATTTTCGGAGGCTTTAGAATTATCCATGTTTGGTTCAAAGTATATGCACCCAAGAGCATTAGAACCTGTCATGGATTCTAAAATTGCAGTGAGAATAAGAAATGCAAATAATATCGATCACCCTGGGACCTTAATAACCCAAATTCCCACTCTAGCTTATAATAAGATTGTCAAATCAATAACTGTAATTAGAAACACAGCACTTATAGATGTTAGTGGAGGTGGATTAATAGGTTCTCCTGGGACTGCGGCAAAAATTTTTGATGCATTAGCAAAAAATCATGTCAATATTATGATGATTTCTCAAACCCCTTCTGAGTCCAGTATTACAATTGTCGTAAAAAAACAAGATTTAGACAAAGCTATTATGACGCTAGAGTTAAATTTCTTGGGAAAATTAATTAAGAGAATTGATGTTAGTGAAAATGTTGCCGTTATTGCAGTAGTTGGATCAGGAATGAGAGGAATTAAAGGGGTAGCAGCTAAAACCTTTGGAGCAGTAGCTAAAAGAGATATTAATGTAATAATGATAACACAAGGATCTTCTGAACTTAATCTTGCATTTGTCATTGATGATAAAAATTGCGAGGAAGCAGTTAATATTCTTCATCAGGAATTTATAAATATCAAATGATCCACCATCAGCAAAAAGATAAATTTTGTTTTTAATAGTATATACAAGTTGTCAAAAGGAAAATTATATGTTGTGGGTGTTGGGCCAGGTAATCATGATCATATGACATATAGAGCAAAACAGGTAATTGAAGAGAGTGAAATCATAGTAGGATATGACACATATGTTTCTCTTGTAGAGGATCTAATTGAAGGAAAGGAGGTTTACCGATATGCAATGACACAAGAAGTAGACAGAGCCAATCAGGCAATAGAATTTGCTGAGAATGGAAAAATTGTTTCTCTAGTTTCTTCAGGTGATCCAGGGATATATGGAATGATTGGTTTAATTTATGAAATTTTAGCAGAGAAAGGATGGAAGAAAGAAAGTGGTATGTATGTTGAATGTGTACCGGGCGTTTCTTCATTAAATTCCTGTGGAGCATTAGTTGGTTCTCCATTAATGACTGATTTTGCAGTAGTTAGTATGAGTGATCTATTGGTCCCATGGGAAATGATAGTAAAAAGAGTAGAAGCAGCTGCAATCGGAGATTATGTTACTGTAATATACAATCCAGCAAGCAAAAAAAGAATTCATCAACTAAGGGATACAAGGGATATCCTTTTAAAATATAGGAAACCAGATACTCCTGTTGCAATAATAAAAGGAGCCTATCGTGATAGTCAAGAGATAGTTTTAACAAATTTACAAGACATGTTAAATTATAGTGATATGATAGGAATGATAACTACTATAATAATAGGAAACTCATCTACATACAAGTATAATAATATGATGATCAATCCTAGGGGATATAAATCAAAATACCAGTTAGTCAAAGAGTAGTGAAAAATAGTAGTGAAAGAGAAATTTTAATCGTGAGTGAGTAACCACCTATACTTAATTACTTCCATTTCTTTGAACGTTTATAATAATGGTTCATTGTCCTTAAAATGATTTCTTATAGGTTCTATTAGTTTACACAGATATGATGAGGTGGATTGTTTTATATCTTGAGGATGAATTTTTTGTTTGTCATAGTCTTCTTTTAAATCTGAATAATTACCATAAGATATAGTTCCTCCATATTTTGAAGGACGTTCAATTATAAAATCGTTGAAACGGTGAAATATAATATATCTTATTATTTCAAGAATTGGATTATTCTCTGAAACACCAATAGGACAAAATGATTTCTTAATTTTGGTTTCAATTGTTTTGTCATCATCATGAATGAATATTCCACTCATTGGTTTACTTTTGCTCATTTTACTAGAAATCCTTAAATCTTCTGAACTATCCTCGGTTAATCCTAGCTTGACAGGTTCAGAGAGTCCTGGAAGTAAATGGTGATGCAAACTGATTGGAACTTTCCATTTCAATTTTGGGAAAACTTCTCTCATAAGCATATGTATTTTTCTTTGATCTGTACCGGAATGTACCAGATCTAAATCGAGGGCGTGGATATCTGTTGATTGCATAGCAGGATAAAGAAATTGAGAAAAATCGAGATTTTCGTTTGCATTTCTTCCCATAATTGTCAAGGATCTCATAGTTCTTGATAGAGTAATGTGTTTACAAAATTGCATGAAATTCTTCCAATAATCTTCAAATTCCACGTAAAGTTCACTTCCAAGAATAATATTTACGCCAGGACAAAAGAATCTGAAAGCTTCAGAATAATATTTAGATAGTTCATCTATTTTAGTCCAATTTCCCTCTAATTTATTGTTGATAAAGGTATGCCAATCAGCCAGGAAGACCGTAGTATTGAAATTCGCTTTTATTAAATCATTTATCTTAAACCCTGGTAGAATAAGACTCCCAAGATGAAGTTTACCTGAAATTTCTAAGCCTATATAATGTTTAGGTCTTGAAATAGTCTGTAAAAGATTTCTTAACTCATTTATTGTAACAATTTCTTCCGTCGGTTCAGAAGTTATAAGTGATAGCTTTGATTCTAAATCCATATAGACTGTCCATATGTAAACAGTAATTAAATTTTACATCTTTTCTGATTAATTAAAGCTGGAATAATAGTGAAATTTTTAATAGAGTTACATAAATGTTATTGAAAGTGGAATATTATTAAATTTTAGCAGTTCAGTTTTTATTTTGAAGCAGTCTTTTTTCTTTATGAGTCTGATCAATCAATCAATCAATCAATCAATCAGTCAATCAATCAATTACACATCTAAGGTGTTAGAAACTCAATTATTGAAACTTAAGTTACGTATATAGTTTCAAAATATATTTCCTTCCTATTTATTCTTGTATTTATATATTTCATATCGTTTGTTGTTATTAATTTAATGATAAAAAATACATTGGTTACTGATAGCTTCCAGTTTTTATTAGGTAATAGAGAGAAATCTTGAAAAATAGTGGCAATACAAATTTAAAAATTGGAGTAAAACGTCAAAAATGACATAATACAAAAAATATATTTATAAGAATCTCTTAAAAATTCTATCATCGTAATCCCTTATTCTTCTCTCTATTTTATGTATAGTATCGAAATGGTATTTGGGAAGGCGATAAAATTGATATTTGTTAAAAAATAAGAATATAAAGGCTCAGAAAATTAATCTCCTTGTAAAAATGAAATTATTAGAATATCAAGGAAAGGAACTTTTTAAAAATTATGGGATCAAAGTCCCGAATTCGTATTTGGCACGAAATATTGAAGAAGCCAAAAGAGGTTCTGAAAGAATTGGTTTTCCATTTGTATTAAAATCACAACTAACAGTAGGTGGAAGAGGAAAGGCTGGAGCAATATTAAAATGTAAAAATGAAAAAGAACTCATAGAGAAATTCGAAGAACTAATCAATAAGGAAGTAAATGGAGAAAAGCCCAGGACAATTCTACTTGAAGAAATGGTTGATATAAAAAGAGAGTTTTATTTATCTATTTTTCTTAATAGAACTAAAAGGTGTTATTCAATCATTGCTTCTTCCCAAGGAGGTATAGAAATAGAAAATGTAGATAACAATATTATAATTGATATTCCCGATGTTAATGGGATTTCATCAGAATTATCATCTGAAGTTGCAGATAAAATGAATCTTAACAATTCTGAAAAGAATACTTTTATAGATTTAATTCAAAAGTTATCAAAACTAATTTATGAAAAAGAAGCTGAATTGGCAGAAATCAATCCATTAGCCATGCTAGATGGTGGGAAATTTGTTGCATTGGATGCTAAAGTGATCATAGATGATAATGCATTATTCAGACATGACGATATAAAAAAGTATGAAGAATTGTCAGAATTAGAATCGCAGGCAAACAAGAATGGATTTTCATTTGTGGAGCTGGATGGAGATATGGCAATCATTGGTAATGGGGCGGGCTTAGTAATGTCAACTTTGGATATGGTTAGTGATGCTGGAGGAAAAGCTGGAGCATTTTTAGATTTTGGTGGAAGGGCTACAACTGAATCAATATATCAAGCATTAAAAGTAATAAGTAAAGTAGATAAAATTCGTGCAATTCTTGTCAATTTATTTGGTGGAATAGTAAGAACAGATCTAGTTGCACAAGCTATTCTTAATGCATATAATGATGGTACTATTAAAGTCCCCGTTTTTGCAAGAATAACTGGAGCAGAATCTGAAAAGGCTCGAGAATTGCTTAAAAATAGTAAAGCTGGGTTATTTAACACTGTAGAAGAAGCAATAAATGCAGCTGTCAAATACTGATAGAAAAAGTGAATAAAAATGAGCCTTAAATTTGATTTATTCAATATATTAATTGGTAAGGAAAATGATAGTGATTATAAAAATAAACCTGTCATAATTCAAGGAATGACCGGTAGTTTTGGGTCCACCCATACAAAATTAATGAAAGACTATGGAACAAACATTGTGGCAGGAGTTACACCGGGCAAGGGAGGTCAATCCTTTGAAGATATACCTGTTTACAATACAGTTGCTGAAGCTGTAAATAACAATTCCATAGAAATTTCAGGAATTTTTGTACCTGCACCATTCTTTTTAAGTGCAGCAAAAGAAGCGATAGATAATGGAATAAAGTTACTAGTCGCAGTTCCGGAACATGTTCCTATAATAGATTCCATAAAAATTTTAGAATATGCTAAAAAAAGAGGTGCCAGAATGATTGGGCCAAATACTCCCGGAGTCATAGTACCAGAAATAATGAAGGTAGGTATTATGCCTGCTAAACCCTTCACTAAAGGTTCGACAGTAGTTTTCTCAAGAAGTGGAACTCTCATGTATGAAGTATCATATACTCTATCTAATGCAGGATATGGACAAAGATTTTGTCTTGGGTTAGGAGGAGATCCCATAAATGGAACAAATCTTATTGAAGCCTTTGAACTTATAAAG
>DASVEV010000144.1:0-14398 GCA_036380415.1 Nitrososphaeraceae archaeon | reverse complement strand
TCATAATGTCAGCAAGTGTAAAGTTATAGATACTATGTTGATGCAATGCAGATCCATTTAGCATCACCATATCAATTTCTGACTCAAAGGTAGCGGTTGGAAGGTTATCGTTATTATTACTAACATTCGGTGTCGAGAAATCTTGATTTGATTTATCAGTATTAGTTAAAGCACCTTTCCATATGCCGGATAATATCCAAGCAGGTGTATCTTTTTCATCATTTTGAATACTGGAAATTGTTCCTCCAGTATATTGGCCTGGGCCTGGTTGTTGTTGTCCCATTCCCATTCCACTCGGAGGCATTCCCATAGTTTGTTGTGCATATGCCATTATACTGTTATTATTCAAGAGAAATTGAGAATTATAGACAGAAGTTGCTATTGCAAGGACCAATAAAACATTTAGTCCTAAAATAATCGATCTAATAGTAGATTTCAATGTAATAAACAAAGAATATACGTTATATATAATAATTTAGATTTTTTAAAGTGATTTGTAAGTAAAAATCATAGTTAGTTGTGTCTTTACCCATCTATTTTTTTTATACAAACTACGATTATCTTATATGTATTAACTAGGCAGCAATGAATGTTTTTCAACTTTTTGTGGTATGGAAAGTTGTAATATTGATATTACTTATACTGTTTTAATCGGTTCCAATTCAAATATAGCATATGAATTTCCTCCTTCTTCTATAATTTGCTTAGCAAATTCTTTTAATTTAAAAGTTGTAATAACAACATGTACAATCCTATTATTTTTATCAGAATAATCATCTATTAATATTGTATTTGTAGGAATTTTCATACCATTCAGAGTACCTGTAAATGATGAAACTGTAGATAATGGTGTATAAGATTTTGGGACTAATATCTCTTCGTGTAAAGTTAGAATCTGGTTTACATAATTTATATCCCATTTAAAAGGCATTTTAAATGAAATTTTTGAATTTTCATTATTAAAGGAAAAATCTTGGATCTCATCGTAAAAGGTTTTAACTTGTAAAGTAAGGTTACCATTATCATTATTGTTATTGCTTCTACTATTTGCAGATTCGCTTATTACAAAAGGAAAAGTTTTTCCTATACTTATAAATAAATTAATTTGTTTATCCGATTCTATTTTAATTCCTTTACTTGTTTTTTCAAGAATAACTGCTATATCGTATAATCCACCGTCAGAGAGAAGTTTACTTTTAATTGTAGCTGGATTTGTTAAACTTACTTGCACTGGATCATTTTTTGATAAAGGCTGTTGTTGTTCTTTCTTTGTTATTTCATGAGTTACGGAATCCTTAGAAGGAATAAGGTTTGCTGAAACGATTCCGTCTAAGGAATGAAATTGTTGGTCTATGATAGTCTGATTCTTAAAGTTTACAATTATTCTAAGATTAATATCGCTTATAGTATCATTAGTTGTTTTATCAAAGATACGAACTGTGAACGTAGGTTGCTGATTACCATCATCATTTAAGAACGATGGTTCTATTAAACCTTCTATTGCAATTTGTCTTCCAGAAATATCAATAGGAAGAGATTCGTCTTTACTCAAACCGTGTCCATATGCTTTGTTTGGAAAAAAATCAAACAAATCATTATTATTATTATTAGTAGTAGATATCAATAAAAATAACCATATTAGCAACGTCAAAGTAAGCATAACAGAATTAAATGTCATAGAGAAAAATATAATCACAGCTCAAAATAAAATGTTACGGAAATATTATTTTAAATTTGATTATGATCGTATCAGTTGAATAGTAGTGGTAAAAGATTTCATTGGTTTTATTGATGCATACAAAAAGGTGTTAAGTAGGTATTAATTATAAGGGAATAGCTGGGTACACATTGCAAAGTAAAGAGCTGTATTTATTACAAAAATGGAGAACATTTTAACAATTAAAGGTATAAACATGCATTAGAATAATAAATTTGTAGTTGTTTTTTTAACACCATTTACTAATTCTTAATCTATCTATATTTAACGGTTTAGTGTATTTGTTAGAAAGTAAATTTTAACCCGATAGTGATAATCTTAAATCCTTTAATTATTGATGAATGAATTATAATACTACTTTTTATCTGTTTTTAACACCTTTTATTTAACTCTGCATGGATGATAAATAAATGTCTAAAGATAAATTTTATAATAAAGAAATTGGAGAATAATTTCATCCTATATAAAGTAACTTAAGATCTATAACAATGTCATTTGAATGCGATAAAGATAAAGTTGGAGAGAATTTAATTAAGAAAAGATAAATAAATAAATAAACCAAATTTGAGAAGATTGTACTTTTATGAAAAAACTCTATTCGAATTTGTTAAAAATGATTCTAAATGCATATATATCTTGTTAAATCATAAATATTGTTTATATGATGATTAGCTCATTTTCATATTTTAGTGCATATGATATTGGGAAATATTTAACTCCTTATCAAAAATTACCTATTTATAATTATCCTTATAATCTCCAGAAAAATGCTATAATCGGGGAAAAATCTGATGTAATTATTTCTACAGAATATAGCTCTATTGAAAAATTGGCTATTATAAACAAAATACTCAGAGCGACGAGGCATTAACTAGATAAAATGTCATATTCAAATATAATTGAAACAAATTGTAACAAACATGCTATGTTATTATACCATAGCGATGATATGCGTAATAAAATTTCAATAAATTGTATCAATAAAGGACTAGAAAGAGGTCAACTCTGCATTTATGCATCCGTTGATGCATACAATAATGAAAGCAGTTTTAACATATCCAATCTTTCTTCTAAAATATCAAACTATCAAGAGAATATTCAAGATGGTAATTTACGAATTATCAATTTCAAACCTTATTATGAATCTGCTATATCTGGAGATTTGACTCCATTTAGAGAACTAAAAAGTGAATTAGAATCTACTTTGAGTCAGCGTGTGGCTGATGGTAAAAGAAATGAAATATTGGTGATTGCAGATGCTGCATGTTCATTATCTCAACATAAACACTTTGGGGAGTGTATCGTATTAGAAAGATGGTGGCAAGATGTTCATGATGCCTGGATAAAAAATAATCTAAACATAACTGTAATATGTCCTCACCCAGGAATTATCCTTTATGATGGATTATTTGGAAAAATAAAGAACAAAATCAGTGATTGTCATACTCTAACAATTGATGTAGAAGAAGATCATCTAAACAAGCAAACATCAGACAATTTTAGTAAGAAAAACAAACCTATACGAGTACTTATTGCAGAATCTGATACTGACATGGGAATTCTGTATACTGAATATTTTGAATTTATAGGATTGGAAGCTGTCATAGTAGGATCTGGTAATAAATGTTTAAACTATGTTTTACAGGGAATAGACAATGACTTTGATATGATTATCGTAGATACACACCTGCGAGATATTTCTGGTATAGAAGTTGCAAAAAAAATTCGAGATGGTATACCTAATCAAAGAATTGTGTTCACCACCACCTATCTAAAACATGAGGTAAGCAATGTTATAAATCAAATTGGAATTGATATAGAAGATTGTATTACGAAACCTTTCAAATTATCGACATTACTCTCTGTAATAAACCAAACTCAACAATAAGAGAAATTTGTTGATATAGCTTAAAATATACTCTTTTATTATTTAATTAATTTTTAAATAACAACTATTTTTAATACGATTTCAATTATACATAAAGTATGAACAAGTATTAATCAATTTGATAATCAATGTGAAAATCGTGATTTTAATAAAACAACTATTTTGATAAAACGTAATAATTTCTCTATTTGCAAATTATCCTATGTTTCTAATTCAGTATACATAAAAAAAATTAAGAATTGTTAGTTATTTTCGTCTTCTTCGTCTTGATTATCTTCGTCGCCGTTCCCGTCTTGATTATCGTCCTTATCTTGTTGTGAAACCTTTAATTGTGGATTGGCTAGTTGGGCTTTGAAAACTTCATTCTCTGCCTTTAGAAGATCAGTTTCGACCTTGGTAAGATCATCTAATGCCTTATTTGTATCTGATTTAGAAATAGAATCTTTAATTTTTTGTATGTTGTCTACAAAAGGTGGCTTACTTTCTAACACCAAGAGTTCATTTTCTATGTCCGTAATTATTGTTAATGCTTCTTCTGTATTATTGTTAGCGAGTGCATCCTTTGAATCCATTAAATTATCTTTAATCTCTGGAATATCTAGTGTCATTAATGCTTGGGTTTCTTTACTGATGGTTTGATTAGCACTTTGAGCAGTTTGGTTCGCTGTTGTTTGAGCAGTTTGGTTCGCTGTTGTTTGAGCAGTTTGGTTCGCTGTTGTTTGAGCAGTTTGGTTCGCTGTTGTTTGAGCAGTTTGATTAGCACTTTGAGCAGTTTGATTAGCACTTTGAGCAGTTTGATTAGCACTTTGAGCAGTTTGATTGGGTGTTGTTTGTGCCGTTTGGTTTTGTACTGAACTAGTAGTGTTTGTCATAGTGATTTGTGCTTGCACTGTATCGAGCAATGATGGTACAGATATTAATCCAATTGCAAGAATTGAATAGATAATCAAATTTTGAATTTTCAATTTATTAAATAAAAAGCACTAGTATTTATAAAACTTGTTATTTTTATAGTAATGAATAATTTAATAAAGTAATGTAAAGATTTTACTCAATGATTTTATTACATATTATCCAACAAAAATAATATTAGTATTTACTAACTCATCATTGTAATAGATGTTGCCCGAAGTATGATTTAATATATTATTATGACACAGTATTGTATTGTTATCAGAATCAAACTAACCTTATTAAACTCCAGAATTAGTTCCTCTTTTGCTAGGCTTTCTTTTTATATAATATTGGCAGTACTGAAAAATGGATACCGCTATCATTTATGGAGGTAAGTATTTTTCTCCAAAACATTGGAATCTAAAAGCACGAATGATGAACATTTGTGTTTCGACATAGTATCGTCATTGATGATTTTAGAAATATTTATGTTAAAGGAAACCGAATTACCTAGTTTGTATTTTTCAGAGTATAAATCTATTATGATCTATTTTTTATTATATAATGTGATATTTCTAAACATATAATAACATAAAATTATTTATTAATTTATCGAGCGTATAACACATTTTCTCTTCCAATATTCTTTACAATCCTTTTTTCACATTCTGTACCTTCAGGAGGATTTAAATCTTGACTTGAAACACAAGTATGGTATCTATCGCCTATTTGGATTTTTCCTATATTGGTATCTCTATCAAATGTAAATGTTCTGCTTATTGTATATCCACCAATTTTGCTAATTTCTTCTTGAACATTATCAATAACTGCTGATTTAATTTGGCCTTTTATCATAACAGCTATTTTTAATTTCTGTGTATTTTTTCTGTCTTCGAGAGGAGCATAAATTTTGATTTTTATTTTTTCGTCTTTTTTATCTTCTATTTGTTGTTGTTGTTGGTTTCGATTAATGTTATCATTATCTGTAGAGAGCAGTTGGGAATATTTGTTACTACTATTGTTGAAGACATTTTGACTTTCTCGATAAACAAGAGAATTGGGAGAAAATAACCTGGATATAGAAGGTGTAGCTGTATCTGGACCCAAGAGATCACCTTCATCACAATCAAAATAAATCAAAGAATTATATTCTTTTAGCAAATCTTTGATATGGTATGCACATACAAAAAATTCGTCACGATCACCTGCTTTTACAATATCTGTTTCCTTATTTACTGCTAAATTAACATTGAGTGTTTGCTTTGATGGATCCAATTCATCTAATGTCACATTTTTTAGTACTTCTTGTCCATTGATAAAAGCAGCTATACTTAAAAACCCTTTTTTTTCAATGTTTGCAACATTTATACGTGCTTTAACTACTACTTTTTCCTTGTCACTGAAATTATCATCATCATTATTTTGATCTACATAAGTAGGATTTATAGTGTTTTCAGTATTTGATTTATTTACCAGGTTAATATCTTCGTTGGTACTAATTATTTTCGAAGATTTATTGGACTGTTGAGCCAAATTATCTTGATTATTTACATTGTTGGTATTGGTATTTTTTTCTTGTTCTTCATTGTCATCATCGATGTATTCGCCAGGATCAAAGATATAGTCAAATTCTTCATCTTTAATCTCATTATTATCGTTCTTTATTGAATATGCTGAGTCAATTGAAAATAAAAAGAATGGAATACTAAATACAACTAATATGATATTTATTTTATTGATTTTATTGATGTTAAATAATTTATGCTTCAATTAATTGTTTCCTCCATTATTTTTAATAAAAAATAATAATATTCCGATAGTCGAAAATAAAATATATTTAATTTAAAATGTAAATGAGTGACTATACAGATTGTAAATAACTTGATGAAATCTAGTGAATAATAATTTCTCCCTCTCATTTATCTTTACTTATTACTTTTTATAACTAATAAATATATAAAAAAAAATATGTGGTGTAATCTTTAGATATAATTCTATATAATATAAAGTCTAAAAAGTTAAATAAACAGAATATATCATTTATATATTCTTTATTTAATAATATCTATAAAATTATTTCAATGATTTCTTGTGAAATTTATTATACTCTATCCGTAAAATTAAGGTCATTCTGAAGCCTTTTCTTATGTAAACTTACTATATTAGATAAGCAAAAAATAACATTTAAAAGAAGAATAAATAGAAGATATTTACATGAAATTTTTCTATTCTTTATTAGTTTATGCTGTTTCTATTGTCATTACTTTATCAATCATTATAGTATTTGTCTCTGGACAATCTAACTCCGAGGAATTAAAAATCTATACATACTATGAGGGAAAATTTCTAGTTCATTATCCTTCTAACTATATCGTGGAATCGCTAGAGAATACGTTTAATACGACTAAAAAAACATTTGCCACATCTAGAGCATTATAGATTTAGTGAGAGGACCAGTTATTTGTAATTAATCATATAGTTAAGATGTTTTAACCTGTCTATGTGATTGATATCCACCTTAAATCAATAAACTCTTATCCGAATAATACTCCAATTATGGTCCAATCTCTTCTAATCATTTGTAAGAACAATGAGTAGATCTATTACGAAGGAATTTTGCCTTGAAATTCATTTGACCTTCTACTTTTCAAAACCATGATGAAGAAGGATGCATATTAAATTTATCTATAGAGGTTATTTCGATTCAATATCTAACAAACAAAAAAATCTCCATTTCATTACTGTAACTATAAATGTACAAATAAAAAAAATTCTTGTTATATTATATGGATTATATAATTCCAAATACAAAATATAATATAACCATAATTATTCCTATGACTAGAACAATCGAGCCTATGACGTACAGTAGTCTTGCTGGAAGCGAGGGAACGAACCTATTCAATACTAACAAAATTATTCCAATTATAATTAATGCAATTCCTGTTTCTAACGATACCATTTCTATTTCTATATATCTAAAGGAGTTTATATCCCTTATTGAAGATTAAAAGAAAGAAATTTAGCTATAATTTATCTAAACATTATTTTAGGCACTGTAAATAAGGAATGATCCATCAGCGTACGTAGCACAGATATACATAAGGTCATAGATTTGTGTCATCTCTACATTTTTGAAATTTACATCCATCTTTCTGTAATCCATAAGTGTTAAGCACTAATAGTGAACTGCAACAAGGAAATAATTGATTATACCTATTTGTATTAAAGAGACAAAATTATAAAATATTTGCGATATTACTATATCAGCTAGTTAATGGTGCTAATGGCGATTAAAATCTATGGTCAAGGTATAAGCGACAATCAAAATAAAAAAAATGTTGGATTGTATTGTTAGTTGTTTTCATTATCATCTTCGTCTTGAGCATCATTATTTTGTTGTGCAGCCGACAACTGTGGATTGGCTAGTTCGGCTTTTAATGCCTCAGTCTCTGCCTTTAGAATATCAGTTTGAACCTTGGTGAGATCATCTAATGCCTTATTTATATCTGGTTTAGCGATAGAATTTTTAATTGTTTGAATGTCGCCAACAAAAGATGGCTTGTTTGGTAACAATAACAATTGGATTTCTACACCTGAAATTCCTGTTAATGCTTCTTCTGTATTATTATTAAGAAGTGATGTCTTTGCATTCATTAACTGATCTTTAATCACAGGTATATCTAATGTCATTAATGCTTGGGTTTCTTTACTGATTGTTTGATTTTGTGAATTCTGTGCAGTTTGGTTCGCTTGTGTTTGAGCAGTTTGGTTTTGTACTGATGAACTAGTAGTGTTTGTCATATTGACTTGTGCTTGCACTGTATCGAGCAAGGATGGTACAGATATTAATCCAATTGCAAGAATTGAATAGATAAACAAATTTTGATTTTTCATTCTGAATGATAAGATACTATATTATTTATAAGGTTTTATTGATTAAATACTCAATTTTAATTTTTATGATATGGTTCTATAAATATTACTAAACCAAATATATTTAATTAAAATTTTGTATATTCTTTTATAAGGTTACAGGATATAAGTATGTCTTTAAGTAATCGTTCTATTCTTCTGTATATCAATTAATTGCTTTAGTATTTAGCATTATAGAGAATTATTAATTACCATCTTCAATTTTCCCAATATGAAGCCAAGAATAAACCCAGGCATGGTGGCAATTACTATTTTTATCACTCCTCCATTATATGTTTCGAGGATCATGGATTCAGCTAACATAGGAAGGAAGGCAGCTGCTGCAACAAAAGGGAGTGCGATGGATATTCTATATGGATTTGAGTAGAATCGATACTCAAGTCAGTTACCACCGATATTCTTGATATGAAAACTTCTATTGACCAAAGAGGAATTATTTTCTATCTAATCTTTCCATTTGTTTTCATATACAGTTGACGAGATTCTTCAAAAAATCTAATCGAAATAAAAATTGCTACAATTGATATTATATCTATGGTACTTCTTGTTATCAAAGAATCACTAAAGCCATGTTCTGTGGGATATTCTCTATCACAGAGCCAACCAACTAATATGCTAACCGTAAAGTACTCTTACCATCATCTCGATCCGCACCATGTCATCTTTTTTTGATATTGTCTAAAGGCTATTGTATAGGAGATAGTCCACCAACTATAATTCCTACTATGACTATTAGAATAGATTTAGTCAACTAAAGAATTCATCTATTAATGAAAAAGTAAATCTGCAATACACACTACTCCTCTTTCAAATGTCATTATTGAAGCAATTGCATTCTTTGACAAATTATAGAGCAATCTACTACAGACCCTAAAAGAAGAGAAACACTAGCAATAAACAATAAAGCAAAGAGTCTAAAATAGTATATGTAGTCATGTGATCATTATTTATGCAATATAATCAATAAACAATAACTATAATAACTATAATAAGAATTCAGAAAACAAATGGTTACATATAAAAAATTGTATAGCCTTTTAGACGAATTCAAAAAATATTACTGAAACTTATTTTACTTCTATACCTCTTTTTTAACAAAACTCACTTGACCATTAATTTCTAAATGTGATGATTTGATGGTAGAAATATCATCAGTTCCACTTAATCTCATATAGGATTCCAATTCTTTTCTTGAAATTCTTGCTTTATTCATTGATTCATCTATAACTTTACCATCTTTTACTAACAATATTGGATCAGGTACTATGACTTTGCTAAATTTATTATATCTTGATGCCAAGTAATCATACAACTTGAATATTGCTATTGCTATAATAACAACTGTAAATCCCTGAGGAATAGAAGTTTGACTCGGGTTTACCATGGCTTGGCCTACTGCTTCTCCTAATCCTAGTATTATTATCAACTCTATAGTACTTAATTGACCCATTCCTTTGTTTCCAAGCCATCGTATTACAAATACAATTAAAAGTGCAACAATTGCTGTACTGAAAATAACTGCAAAGATAGTGTTAAAGTCTATTTTGAACGCATTTTCTATAATGCTGGATACGGACATATAACTAAAATGTACCTTCCATTTATAATGTTTATATTAAATAAAATATAAAATAAAAAAAAGCTGAATATTTTAAGAGTGATTTATTTTTAAGATTAGGTAAATGATAGAAGAAATTAACTATATAATTTTTAGAATTTTTCTATTTATATGATTAGTTATGAGATTTGCAAGTTTTTTTATAATTTAAATATTTTATACTAAATAATATTATTATAAACCAAAAAATTTGTAAAGAATAAATACGAGATCTTTTTTTTGGAAATCCAATATATTAAATTAGAGGGAATTTACGGATTTTAAGGATAATGAAGATTATCGAAGGATTGAAGAGATAACATATTTCTCCTTCAAATTTCCAACTATACTTAATACCAACATTCATAGTTAAAACCAATTAATTAACTGTATGATGAAAGATATAGAAAATGCCAATTATCAATTCTATAATGCATTTGAAAATGTCTCAATTAATATGATGGAAAATATATGGAGTCATAATGATAATTGTATCTGTATACATCCTGGCTGGGAAATGTTTGTTGGTTGGCTAGCAATCCGTGAAAGTTGGATGACAATATTTGCTAATACAGAAAATCTTAAATTTACCATTACCAACACAAAAATCAGATTATATGAAGAGATTGTAAGTGTAATTACATGCGTAGAGAATATAAAGATGATTCTGAATGAAAGGAAGGTGCATACTGGTGTAGTGGCAACTAATATTTTTGAGTATGATGGAAATCAGAGAAGGTGGTTAATTGTGCATCATCATGGCTCGCCTATATCCGACTACTTACCACCTACAAATTCATATTGAAATCATTTCAAAAGTGTCTTTACATTGTATAAAATATAACAATAGTATTTTGTACCTTATGTAATATATCATATTTATTTATCTAACAAAAGAGATTAATGGTAAAATTTGAAAAAGGTATAAATATAAAAAAAATAATGATTTAAAAATAGTAATTTAGAATCTTATTAATGAGAATATCTTTATATTAAAGAAATACCTTGTACTTTATGTGCCTCCCAATGACTCAATGATCATCTGCAATACTTGTAAGAGAAATGTACATGTGACTGATGTACAGAATGGAGTTAATTTTGATGAGTATTATCTAAGCTGTGGTCATATACAAAATATAGATAAACAAGATAATTCGAAGAATGAAGAAAGCAAACCTTTTGATATTGATGATAAAAAAAGAATGGTAGAAGATACTGTTAATATCAACCATACTACATGTAATATTTGTGGCTTGACAGCTCGCACAATGAAAGAACTTGCGGATCACACATATCATGCACATGCTAATAAAGGGGAATACAATAAAAAATCATCTGAACAAAATATCGATCCATCTCCGGCGTGAGAAGAGAGTAATCAAAGTATATTTTTAATTACTTAATCCTTATATTTGAATTTCAAGACATTAAAATCTTTTTTGGTTTTATGGAAATTCAGATTTTACTACTTTATCTTTAAGGGTAGTTCGTATCCTTGTCCATGAGGGAAAATGTCTTCTATATATTTTATTCATAAAGCCAGAAGGTCGGTTTTTTCTGCAAAAAATTTTAATATAATATAATTAATGTAAAACAGATTAAATGTGTATATGTGTCACAACTAATTTTCCAATAGAAATTAATCCTGGATGTGAAAGTTAAATTTGCAAATCGACTTATATATTATTTTGTCAAGTTTATTTGCTGGTTTTGTTTCAACTGGAATTATGACAATTTTGGAGATTCCATTTTGGAAAAGGTGGGGATTAACAGGTATTCTAGAATGGCATGAAAATCAGATTCTTACATGCAAGTTTTTTAGACTTGCATCAAATAATCTTCACTTTTGGGGGATATTTCTGTTACATTTTTTAAATGGAAGTCTTGGTGGAATTGGACTATTACTAGCTTTTATATTGATTCCGACTCTAAAAGAAATTCCTTTCTTACCATTAGGATTATTATATGGTTTTTTCCTTTGGATACTTACTCTTATTCCAATCCACAAACCCATTACTGGAATAGATCCATGGAATCATCCATTAGGAAAAGGTCCAGCTGTGTTGAGTCTGGTCGGTCATACAATTTATGGAATAACATTAGTAACATTCTTCCTCACATTCATATTCAGTATTAAATAAAAAAGTAGTTTTAACGTTATAATACCATAATTACTATATTTTTTTGTATGATTTCTATATTGAGGATAATATCGACAGAGTAAGTTCATTAAAATTTTTACTTTCAGTGTACATTGTTATATTCTTAACCAAAGATTTCAGAAAATAACCCATCAAATTATTATATAACATAATACACCTAAGCAGAAGATATTGAGCATTACATCTAATCAAATAAAACTATGATATGGGAACTTGCATTTCGATTATATTTCTAAGAATAACTTGGATAATTTAATATATTTTTGCATAAACAACTCTTCCTTATGACAAGAAATATTTATTCATTATATTAGAACTTAAAATATATGTATTAAAACAAGGTGAAAGTTTCGTTATCATTACTGGATACATTCCATTTGATTATATAATCAATATAGTTGTAATTAGAAGAATAAAATTCGATTATTCCTTCTTAATCAAGATTGTAAGCATAGTCCTGCTGGTTCTGATACAATACATTTATTTTGATAATATTGATTACCGTTCAAATTTATTGCTAAACCATTAGCATTGTTTATATCAACTGTATTATACATCAAATTATTATAATTTATTTGATTCTGATTACTTGGTTGGTCTAAAAATAGGCCAATACCTGATCCTTTAACATTATTTTCCTCCATTACAGATTGAGTAGTATTAACTAAAGTTATTCCTGACAGTTGGTTATCAGTTATCAAATTATTTTTTAAAACTAAATTATTGTTAGAATAAGAAGAAATACCAACAGAATTTAAGTTTACATTATTCTCGTTCATTTCAATATAAGAGCCATCGATAGAAGAAATTCCAAATTGATTGTTTTGAAGAATAATTGAATTTATGTCTATAGTATTCGAATTAATAACATTTACTCCATTCTGAAAATTGGTTATAGTTCCTGGACCTTTTACATTGATATCATTTCCAAGAATCACTATTCCACTATATTCTAAAGTCTTTCCTGGTCCCGTTATGGTTTTTCCATTTAAGTCAATTGTAATTCCACTTCCTGATACAATGAGTCCATCATTATAACAGTTAAGGTTAGTTTCCAGTTTAAAATTGGTCTCTATTCTCATTGAACATGGTGATATTTGATTAATTGAAAGATTTCCTTCTTTATCATTTTCTATAGTTTGTGAATAACCAGGAAACATCATTTTATTTTCTGCTGACAAAATTATAGTCGATGTTGAAATCAAGAAAATAATTAAAATTAAATTCATATGTTAAAAATAATTCAATAAAACTATTTATTAATTACCATTTATTCTCAATCTAAAAGTTATAAAATTCTTCTTTGAGTATCTCTTATATCAATAAATATTTAAAATTAGTGAATAATATAGGCATGACATAAGAATTATAATTACTGGCTTCTTATACTATATAATTCAGTGGTTTGTGAAACAAATTTGACCAAAAAGAGTCTGAATGTTACTTCTAATATCAATCATATTATAACGTAATTTACAGAAGGTAATAAAATTCTTCCTAAAGACTATATGTAGATGTGTACAGTATGATAGCTGTAACTAGGAAGAAAATTTTGTACCGTCTTTGTTGAATCTTTTCTTGTCTAATGGGGATGTATATTTTTTTCTTTGATCAACTACTAATTTTATATAACCTCTGACGTCATCCTCAGTAACTTCATAGGACAATTCACCAGTCTGTTCTTCCATTTCCTTACGTTGTTTTTGGATAAGCTTTAGTACCTTCTTTTCTATTTCTTGTTCCATCTGTGCCGATCCTATATTACCTATTAAATCACTCATAGATCCTTTAATTGATTTTCTTAGAGAGTTGTCTTGTGATATTGATATTGCTGAAAGATATAATCCAATACTAAACAAATACGAAGAGAGTAGGACAAGCGAATGAGCAGCTACTCCATATGTCGGCTGTATAGCAGAAGTAGAAAGTGAAATACCAACCATCGTATCACCTATTGCGGCAATAATAAGATAATCTTTTAATTTTGATGAGACCAAACTTCTTACAGCCATAAAAAAGGCGAGACCAAAGAGAACGTTTCCAGCTATAGTGCCAATTCTAAATAAAAGTCTAAAGAAATAGCGATATTGTTCATCTACTTGTGATAAACCTTCACCAGAAAAAAAACCCGGAGCCTTTCCAATCAAATAAAATATCAATGGAAGAGAAAAAATGATCCAAAGTAACAATGGGAGTTTGCCTAC
>DASVEV010000143.1:0-3972 GCA_036380415.1 Nitrososphaeraceae archaeon | reverse complement strand
TCTATATTTGAAAGCATAAAACGTTTCCAATTGATTTTGATATCTCTTTCCGCATTTCTAATAAAAATTTCTTTAGCTTTAGATTTTTTTGTGATGATATTTGTAGAAGAATTGATGGCATTCCTACTACCATTTTTTAGTAATTCTATAATCTCCATCATAGATCTTAAAGTGATTCTATGAATTGCATTACCTATTACTCCTTCAGCAGTAAAATTATTATCCGATTCCATGCCAAAGAAAGAGATATTATAAGCAGCACGTTCACAGAGACCAATATTAGCTATAGCACTCACCCTAGGAAGTACGACGGGATTTATTTTTCTTATAACATCTTTGGAAGTTAAAGTATAATCATTGCCAACATCTTTATGAAAGATATTTCCCCTAGGGAGGTTTGTATTTGAAGAATTAAAATCAAGAACATCACAACCAGAATTAACATTCCTGATATTATTATTGTCAAGTATATCAGTATGGTTGAAATGCCAATTTGAATGATTATTGATCAATCGTTCATGCCCCTGAGAATCTTTTCATTATTGTTAATTTTTAATGAATTGTCACAAATCGGCAGTTTTGAATCTGTGGCTTGAGCTATTTCGGGGATAATAAAGTCTTCAAGTTTGATATATGATGCTTTTGGTTGTTCGACTTTATTTAGTTGTTTTATTATATTGATAGTTTCTTCAATAAACCACTTTATTATAACAAAATTTTCATAGTTGATATTTGCTCTGCAACTGATAACTCCTTGATCATTTATGCTAATTTTTGGTACGGACTTTCTTAATTTAGTGCCTGTAAAACCTATTGGTGGTTTTAGTGTAATATTTTCTATGTGATCACCGTTAATAATACGGTTCTTTATTTCTTCATTAACTTCTTCTAACCTTAAATCGTACTTTCCCCTTCCGGAATAATTAGCTGAGATTGTTTTACCTCCTATTTTTATAGACGTTGTCTGACTTTCGTTTGTAGGCCAATAATCATAAAGTGAGAGAAGTAATTGCTGCATAATAGTATCTGACTCATTATAAACAAAATTCCAAGTATCGTTACTTTCCTTAAATCCTATAGCTTTTAAATAATCGGAAAGAAAGTCACGAGCTTGATCTACTGTTTTAACTTTACAAACTAAAATTATTTTACTATTTGCAAAGGTACTTGCATCAATAATATACTTTAACTTTTGAGCTTTAATGGTTGTAGTCTGTTTAGTTACTTCACCTAAGTTTTCTTTACCAGTTACATTCTGAGTTATATTTCCATCAATAATTTCATAATAAGGAATTACCACAACTTTGAGATTTAGAATAGAAGGAATAGCATAACCTGACTGATAGTTATTAGGTTCAAAGTGAAAAGGTTCTTTTAAAAGATGCTCTGTTAAGATTTTAAATGAAGAGTCAAAATTAGAATTACCATAATTATAATTGTTCTCTTTATTTATCTGTTTAATAAAACTAGAACTAGAAGGAGAGATATGACTAATCCTAAATGGAAAAATAGATGAAAATTCTATTTCATCGCCTTGATTATTAAAAGTCTGCAATTCTTATCCATCTCCAATACTTTGATCAATATTCACCATTTCTTTGATATCAGATTCCGTTCTTGTCTCTATTTCTGCTAAACCCAAATCTATTAGTTCTAAGGCACATCTAATGGGTTTTTGTATAGTATAATATACCCTAAGTCCTATACGGTCTTGCTGTATTACATTCTCATTTATCAAATCTTTGAAATGATAAGCAAGAGTAGATCTTGCCATATTTGAGAATTGAGATATGATTTTTTTTCGCTCCGCTCTTTCCCCGTCAATATAATACTGTCTTAGAATTTCAACTAGAATCTTATATTTAGTACCATCCAAATTTAAGTTTCGCTCTACTATTTTTTTGGCTAAAGTGAATCCTTCACTATCTGCTACCCTTTTAATTAATCTTCTTTCTATTTTGTTAATATTGGCTTGATAGGCAGTCTTTAAGCATGATAGAATAAAGAAACTTGTTAACCCTGGTAATCCAAACGAATGATTAACTATTTGGTCCAAGGAATAATCATCAAAGAACGTTAATTGTTTGGTATTTGATTTTAATGTATTTTTTGTAGATTCTAAAATAATTTTTTTTATCTCTCCTTCTTCCCTTATACCAAGCCAGAAAACATCTCCAAATATTTTGCTTAGTCTTTCATTATTTATTACATAAGAATATGTTACATTCGTAATACAGTATATAAAAGTAGGAACTCTGAATCCATCTAATTTTATAGCATTACAATACTGTACTGCATGTGAAATGAAGGAATCAGCATCATCAACAAGAATTATTCTACTATTTTGAAAATCAACTTCTTTTACCCATTGTTGAAAATTATCAATTCTATCAAAATGATCGTCATTTCCATCTTCCGCTGTTGTAAATCCAGACCATCTATCTTGTGCATTAACATATAGAGAGAAATTCTCATTAAAACCTTTATTTAGGAAATTTTCCATTATTTTTAGGATAGTTGATCTACCCGAGCATTCCGGACCTACTAAAATAAGATGTCTTTGATTTTTATGACAAGCACCTATTCTTTCAGCTAATTTATTTATGATTACTCTTGTACTCTTAACGATCTGTTTTTGATTTGTTATTAAAAAACTTGGATCAAAGGGGTTGCCAATAAAGTCAAAAAATTCGAAAAAGTTTGACTGTGATTGTCCTCTTATTACGCCACGGTTAAATGCTTCTTTGACCGATAAATGTAGACTTTCTTCATTTTCGATTGATTTAGACAATTTGACTATTTCGACTCTCTTGACTTTATAGAACTAGATGAATATAAAAATTTCTATAATAATAGTCTATTTTTTTGTGTAACAACTAATGTTTAGATAAATGGTTTCTTTTACATACATCTATACTACATTCTTAACCATATTCAGGCCAATGTCCATGTAGTGACGTTATTGTTAAAGATTGGAGATACCATTTGAAATGACAATTCATTAATACCATATGAATTAATCATTTAAAATATAACAATGAAATTTTTTAAATTTTCACAATTACAAAGACTCTTATTTTTTTTACTTAAAAAAAAGATATGCATCTTCCAAAAAATACCGGAAAATATCTAATTCTTATAGGACTGATACTAATTATCGCCGGAATAGTCTTTACAATGCAAAGTAAGTCAATTGTTGGACCTCCATCTTCTTTCATGTATAAAAATCCTGAATGGACCGTCAATGGTTATGCTATAATAACCTTAGGTACAATAATTATTGTAGTTGGCATAATACTATGGCAAATAGGAATGAAAAAGTCAATAGCTGACTAAGAGATGGGAATTAAATTACTTTCAATTATTGAATATCTAAAAAATGGTTCATGTAATTGCCAAAGATATCATAATCGATCCAGAAAATTTATACTGCTATAGAGATTTTGAATATGGTCAAAAGATTAGGAAAAGAATGCTGGAAATTTCGAGTTTTTTTATGAATGGATATTGATGATGATGATGATGATGATGATAGCAGTAATTATCTAATTCTCCTTTTCGTATCTTTTTTTGATTTATCCATATTTTTCATAATAGACTAGGTCAAGAAGGGGTAAGCGATTCTTTCTTTTACCCGTCAAATTCTTTTTCGCTGGATATCCAAAACCTACTACTATAGTAATATTCATCTCCTCTGGAATACTAAAGTCTTTTCTAAAATTTTGTTCTCTTATACCTGTAAATAACCCTGAACCCACTCCAAAATTCCATGCTGCCAATTGCATACTCTGCAATACTCGTCCTGCATCAATCATATGATAATTATACTTTGGGTTAGTAAGAACTATTATTGCAAAATTTGCATCTGTTACCCATTTTCCGCTTGTACTATCTTCTGCCAGTTTATTGAGATTATCTTTATCTTCTACAACTATAAATCGCCAGTGTTGAGTATTAAGACCTGTACCTGTT
>DASVEV010000142.1:0-6434 GCA_036380415.1 Nitrososphaeraceae archaeon | reverse complement strand
TCGGATTTTAATATATCAGCTCTGACGGTATATACTGCAATGAATGGTTCATCTTTGGTATTGTGTAATTCAAGGGAATTCCCTAAGAAAGGGATCGACAAATCATAGCCAAAATCATTTTTCTTCTCAAGAGTCGCTATTGTTGTTGCAATATAAGAGTTTGATACATTAGCAGAAGAAGGTATAGTAGTAAAAGTCCCGAATGACTCTGACATATTAGAAAGAATATTTTTGTTTAATTGATAATCATTTAAAGAGAGTATCTCAAGAGGTTTAGTCGTTGTTAAAGTAATAGTTCCTGAGTATATTGATTTATCATCTCTTGGAGGAAGAAGTACTGCTACCTGATGTGCCTGTGGTTCATCATCATCTGGATATTCTTTTGAAACTGATGACGCGCTACCTTGAAGTACTATTTGATCACCTGGTTTAAAATCGTCTGTGATTTTTGATGTTTGATTGATATTTTTTTCAGTGAGATTATTACTTTGCATCTGTTGTTGTTCGTCACCAGTGAGTTTTACAATCTTCTCGTCTATTGTCGCTCCTTGTGTCTGTTTCATAAGATCATCCCATGCTTTAACATCTAATTTGGGAGTCTTAGAAGGTTTTGGGGCTAATTGATTAAGTATATTTGTGTCTATTTTAGGAGTCTCTTCTAATTTGGGAGACAGGCCATTCAAAATATTTATTTTGGGAAATACTCTCTCTAGAGGCGGCTTTTCTATCTCCTCATTGTCTTCTTTAATAGTGGTTTCGATAGGCACTATCCTAAAAACAGTTCCAGTTTTCAATACTTTTTCTGTCTTTTCCTGTTTTGATTTAAAACCTGAGACAATATACAAATATCCATCCTCTGGACCTACTTTAAGGTCTGTTATGTAATTAAATCCCTCAGCAAATATAATACTACCAAATTCGTCTTTATTTGTAGCTACTTTATCCGATAAAACACCCTCCAAATTTAGACCGTTTCGAAGATTGTTTAATTCAAAATGAAACAATTTTCCATCTTTGACTGAGCCTATAAACATATCATTTTCGTAATTAGGTCCCAAGGTTTTCGAATTCAAGAATAATAGTGCAGTTGGTGCTACAGTCTTATCCCACATAAATTTTGGAAGATTGTAATGTCCTTTACCTGTATAAATAAGATCATCAGGATGTGTTTCATTTACAATGACATAATTCTCAGACTTACTTTTACTTTTACCTTCTCTCTGCTTGTTATCAAATCCATCATTTTTCCATATCCCAAATATCTTATCAGAACCACTATTGAATCCTGGTTCTACCAAGTTAATTTCATCACCAAAATACGGTCCATTTTCTGTATCCCATAATTTACCAGTTAATGGATCAAAATCTAGTCCAAAACTATTTCTTATTCCATAAGCATAATACAAATTTAGTGGATAGGTATCTCCTATTATATTACCACCACCATCATTAACAGGCTTGCCTTCCTGTGTTATACGTAGAATACTCCCTCTTCCATCAAAGTTATTACCATCTTCAAAGTTTAGTGCTTTGTTTTTTATTGTCGGAGGAACACCAGTATTCTGAAAGCTTCCCACTGTTACATACAGATTGTCATCATGGCCTATTCTTATTATACCACCAATATGAGAGGGATCGGGAAAAGATGGAATACTTAACAATAACTTTGGATTTATCAAGGCATTATTTTTAATATCCATTTGATATCTGTAAATGTTATTACTACATTCTAATGAATGGTTTTTACATTCAACATAATAAAGAAAGATATTATGAGTTATTTTAGGATCTTCTTGGGTAGATACTTGACTAATAGGATTTTTAAGCTGGCTTATAGCTATTCCTAATAAACCTCGTTCATCTTTCAAACTTGCATTCACCTCAATTAGTGGCTTCTTTACTACTACACCATCTGTAACACGTTTAACCGCTCCTGATTTTTCTAGTATTAAAAAGTCATTGGGACCCAAAAATGCCATGGTGGTAGGAAAATCAAATCCATTAGCTACCAATTCTATTTTTAAATTAGGATCGTAAACTTTAATGCCTTCAATAGATGAGGGAGCGGCAGCAGGCGACTGCGCGAAAGTATTATTATTATTATTATTAAATATACTAAAGAGTAAAAAGGCAAGAATAAAAGGGACCATAATGTAAATCTCATTTTTTTTATTCAAATAATGATACTATCGTGCGCTAAATCTATAAATCTTCAAGTACATTAAGGGATAATAAATTTAGCTTATTATTTTCAAAATGGGAATAAAGAACATTATTCTGCTTATAACTACATGCTTCTCAAAAAAAAACGCATCACTATATCAATACCGTAAATTAAAAACTTCAAACTATTATTTGAATCTATGACTAAGAAGTAAATTTTATTATAACCCTAGAAAAGTTCTGTCCATAACTGACTAAGTCTAATGAATTTTGTTATAAACATTTTATTTTGATAAGGGATATTTGACGGCCTAATGGTTGATTATAGAGGTTAATGCTAATTGAGGCAGAAGAATTTTCTTAATATTGTTATAATAAGTATTCATAAATAAATTTAAGAGAAATTTAAATAGATCTTCAAATGAAATAAATTATTGTTCAACTCTAGTTATAAATTATATTACTGCTTGATTATTATTGTTTTTTCCATCAGTTTATTATCGTTATCTGTTATTAATACAATAGGAATAGTGGATGCCACGACTGCTAATAATAAAGAAAAGGACGACGACAACACCAAAAATGAAAAAGGGACATTTAAATTAAAAATTAAATTAAATTTAAACAATGTCCCACCAGACATACAAAAATTAAAGCTGGTTTCATATGTTAATGGAGAAGTAAAGGAACAGTACATAGATTTATCAAAAGATAAAAGCAAAATAAAGGAAAATACACTTGCCTTGAATTTATCATATGATAAGAGTAATGATGTATCTTCTATTATAGTCACAGATCAATATTTTGTATGTGCCTATGCATTAAATGATAAAATACCAAAACAAAAAGGAGTTTCATTTTATGATTGTGATGAAGGTAATGTAGGGTCTACTGATTCAAGTACTGCTCATTTATTCTTTACATTAAACAAATTCAATGAAAGTGTTAACTTTAACAAAATAAGTGGACAAGGAAAAAATCCTCTTGCAAATGAAGTAAAAATTAATGTAAAAGTTCCACTTGAAGATGCAACTGATGCAAACCAAATAAGTGTTGTGGGTATGATAGGAGGAGAATACAAGGTTGAAACTCTAAATGTAGAACAAGCGTTGAACAAACAAGAGAATAATGAAGGTGATATATTGGATGTACCTTTTGTGTTTAACAGGACAACAGAAGTAGGACAAATCCAATTAGGTGACAAATTTTTTGGATGTGTTACTGGTGAAGAATTATCTCCACAACATTCACATTGTGAGAAGAGAACATTGAAAGATTTTGAAAAAGGTAATCAACTGTATTCAAGAAAAGACAATAATTTTAAATAAAACAAATTTTCATTTTTCGATACATCCACGATTATTGCCAAGGGCTTCTTATAAATAAATTTGTATTAGTATTGATGTGAATCTCTAACTAAACACCAAAGAGAGAAATAAAATTTATATATTTTTTAACGGTTAATTTTGCATATTTCAGATGAAACTTTCAATTTAATAATATTTTAACAATCTTTCTAGTATAGTTTGATAAATTTATAATATTTTCATTTTTTTATGTTTACAAAGTATTGTTGTGAATGAGTAAACTGTTTTTTCTAGCTATGAGCAATTTGTTATTAGAAATGGTTATATAAAATCAATTTTAAGGTATTACATACATTAATTTTATCCTAATGTTATCTATATCTCTCTATGTCTTTGTATGTATAATGCTTTATATATAATCAAATGTATATTTTATTATAATATTTGGTTGGGTGTAGTTGAATGTCATTATTAACTAACTATGATAGAGTATTTGAATTCATATATAATAATCCTGGATCTCATTTTCGAAAGATAAAGAAGGAACTCGATCTATCAATTGGAACCATTCAATATCAGGTAAACAAACTAGAAAAAGATGGCAAGATTGTATCCATACGACATCGCTTTTACAAATTCTATTTTCCTAATGGTGTTTTTCAAGAGCATGAAAAAGAGATTTTACAAGTTTTAAACAATGCATCATTACGTAATGTACTTTTATTAATTATAGAGAGAAAGAATCCAAGTAAACATGAGATAACGAAATTTTTGAATATATCATATTCATCAGTTAACTGGCATCTCGAACAATTAATGTCTTATGATATGATTTTAGAGAATAGAGACGGAAAAGTTGTACGATATTCTATGAATAATAATGTTAATTACGTTCCTGAAATAATAAAATTATTAAAAAGTCATTATAAAAGTATCTGGAATAGTTGGGCTAACAGGCTTGCAGAAATATTTCTTTTACTATCTGTTGACGAAGATCGTAAATAATATATAATTTTTCTACTATCTACAATCCACTATATTATTATTTGAAATACCTTTTTTAAAGTTATATTAGCAAAGCAAAATTGATTACTCATCAATTTCGATCAAGTCCATCTCCTTCCCTGTTATATGTTTGTCAAATAAGATACGGAATGTGAATGTTATGACTTGAAGTGTATTTGGTTATTCTATCCTAATTAATTGATATATCATCTTTTTTTACATTTTTCAATCTTCCTTATCATTCATTATTGCGATTGAGGTTATACTACACACCTTATAACACTATATGTGTCTCTTGTGAAAAGTTAATATTTTTGTATTAACATGACTTGACAAATTAGAACGATTTATTAACAAATATTTTTTGAACATTTTTTTTATATGGAGTAATTCTAATAATTCTTTGTCTTTGAATGATGGTAATTATGTTTTAGTTACTATAACATAAAAAATAGTGCTCAGAATTTTGTAGATGGTAAACCTGCAGATGGTAGGGCTGGAGTTTTGGTGATAACACAAGATGGCAAACCCTTTGGTGAGGGAATACTTGGAAGTGAATATCCTCTTAACTTGTATTATGCCTATGGAGTAAAAAATAGTTTTGGAATTGATTTCGATCCTGTCACTAAGAAACCATGGCTTACAGAAAATGGCCCTAAATTTGGTGATGAAATAAATTTGGCAGAACCAGGCTTCAATAGTGGTTCTGATAAAATATTTGGCATTTGGAGAGTTAATCAGGAAGGTAAAAAGCTACAATCAGATAGCAACGAAGGTGGTGGAATCGTAGGTAATAATCCTGAAGACCTAGTTTATTTTACTGGAAAAGGACATTATAGCCCTCCAGAATTCATATGGGATAAATCGACACCTCCAACTGCACTATTATTCGTGAATTCCAGAAACTTTGGAACTGATTATGAAAATGATATGTTTGTGGGTTCTGTAGATGGTGGAATATTTCATTTTAATTTAAATGACAATCGAACTGGGCTGCTTTTAACAGGTATTCTAGAAGATAAAATAGCTGCAGATGAGACAGAGTTTGCTGATATACTATTCGCAGAAGGTTTTAGTATTATTACGGACCTGAAGCAAGGTCCAGATGGCAATCTCTATGTGGTATCAGGAATAAAGCAATCAAAATCAGAAAAATATGGTGCTGTTTATAGAATAGTACCATCATAAGCCACCACCACCACCACCAATACATAATCGATAGTTTCACTCTTGAAGTAAAGTAAAGTAAAATATGATTTTGATGTATCACCTACTAGAAGAAAGTGTCCTAACTTAACAAGTGATTACGGTATAGCCACCTTTCACTTGAGATGATATAAGAAGGATAGAAAATACTCTGTTAGTCACACCTATTGATAAACTAAATGAGTTCGTACTGATATAGAAAACATTTGAGAAAGCGAAAACATAATTGCTGAGTTCTATACATCTTAGACGCAATCATCCCTTATTATGGGCAACTTATGTGAAGGAAATATAAAGTAACAATAAATAAAAGTTTGTTATTGAAAGACAACCACACCAACAAAGACTTGATATAAAATAGAGAGAGGAGGAAACAAGTCTATGTAGATATAGTTAGAGTAGTAGATAATCTAAATCGTAAGTCAGAAAAAAATTAGCCTCTCTTTCTGATGGTTAAACTTTTTAATCTTATTTTCTGCAATAATAATCATTATTAAATTTTATCTGTATTTTTTGCTTGTGCATATCAATGAAAATGATTTTATTCTAAACTATTATTAACTTCGAGTGCGTTATCAGGTAATAGATGGAATCTATGTCATCTTCTAATACCACTAATAAAACTGCGCCTTCTGCGATTCGATGCGAGATATGTGGTCTTCCTTTTGAGACTTTAGCTGCAAAAAATGAACATATAAAATTAGAACACATTGAACATAAACCCCCAAGTGGAGTTGGTTAATAATAATAATA
>DASVEV010000141.1:0-4726 GCA_036380415.1 Nitrososphaeraceae archaeon | reverse complement strand
GACGGAAATAAATAAACCAATTGGTATAGTGACCCCGAGAGACTTAACAAGGTATCAGGAATTTACAAGAGATGATACTAATAATGATAACCTTGAAAAGATATTAGAATATTTTATATAATCATTTGAATATTTGGGTAGGTTGAATTTTATACTTACTACCCCACATTCGATGAATAAGGGTTCTAGTACCAATACATTTAACTTATGGTCTAAATATTTTAATTCTCGAATTTCACCTTAATTTCTACTAATATAATAAAGTTCTATAAATACTATGAATTATATAAATAGATATTTGTCGAATAATAAGTCATAAAATGAGTATTAGAAATATCACTATCAATACAATTGTTTGTTGTGAGTAATATCTTATAAATATTCGAGTCTTGTCAATCTTTTTCTTCTCGTATAATTAGATAAGGTGTAGAAGCTAATTTTTTCATTTAGAACTATTTCATAGCTTTCGATAAAATTTAACTTCTAATATACTGATTTACTTTTTTTTTAACCTTACTGTCAAATTGATGAACCCGAGAAAACTACGGGTCCGTCGGGAGTAGTGCCCTCCATGTATTGGGGTTCTACTACATACTATTTAGCTTTTATTATTAGAAACTTATTTTAAAATGGTTTGATATTCAAATATTTGGAATTTGTTAGAAAATTAGAGGAGGGAGTAATACCGATAGAGGTTCTAAAAAGGGAGTCCATTAAAGTTACTATCACATAGTATTTTGCTTTTATTGTTAGAACTTATTGTTAAAATATATAAATATCAAAATTTCTTTAGTATTTGTCATTTATCTGATTTGAGATTTTCTGTTATGAACAGCATTTTTTTGGATTAATATGAATATCATTTGATAAAAAGAAATTCCTAATTTGAATGCCTCAAAATCTACATTCCTTAAAATGTATTTTATTGATTCATTATCTGATGAAGATAGTATAAATTCATCTATAATTTTTTTGTATTTATCATCATTATGGTGTTGAAACATGATTTGATTTTATTATTATAGTTATTAAGAGCTTTTAGAAACATTGGTGACTAATGCCTAACATTTGAAATTATTTATAACCGATATACATTTTGCATCATCCTCATAATAATAATAAGGAAGACCTATAAAAAAAGGTATTGAGTTCAGGTGGTTATGCTTTTTGTATATCTGACAGAAAATGTAGAATTAAAATTCAGTTTATTATTAGAACTTATTTTTAAATTATTTTTAATTCAGTTATTTATTTTTGCTTTGCCATAAACCAAATGTATTTTTTTGTTGGTCTTGTATTGTAGCATAAAAACCTTCAGATATTTCCTGTTTGTTGACTATCACCTTTGCTCCTTGTTTTTGAGATTTGGCTATAAAGTCATCTATTGATTCTACCATAATATAAAATGTGGGAGTTTGATTATTTTCTCTTTTTGAAGTTATTGCTCTCAATTCTTGCTATATCTAGAATATCTTCTGTTAATCGATATAGTCTTTGTGAATTTCGCTCTAATGGTTCTAAATATTTTTTAAAATTTTCAGGAAAACTTTTGACCATTTCTAGGTACCAACAATTGATTGGACTGGTGTACGCAATTCATGTGCTGCTATATTTATGAACTCTTTTTACATAATATCTTGCCTTTTGAGTTCCTCATTTAATTGCTTCAAGGATATATTAGAATGTTGTAATGCTTTGGTTTTTTTACAGGCTTTTGGTTGCATTAATCCAAGTTATGCAAAAAATAAAGGGTATTCCTTCCTTTAGCCTTGTTGGATTATCAAAATGATTGATGCAGTCACTTCAGGAATATTTTAGCCGGGCAATGATGAATGAATTTCTTAACTTTCGAAATTCAAACAAAGCTGTAGCCTATCAAAAATTAAAATTTAACCCGATGAAAAGTCATCTAACATATCCAACGTTGGAACAAAAAATAGAGTCCCGGTTTTGGGTGTGCTGAAATCCAATAATTTGTCATAATTTCCTTTAGGAGAGCCAATAAACATATTATTCAGCATTTTCTTTACAGTACTGAATGTGCTGGCATAAGCAATAAAATATGTGCCCATTTCATTGGTGGATATGTTTCCAAAAGGCATGTTATCGCGAATAATTTTAAATTCATCGCCAACATTGGCCAAAGCAATATGAGAATTTGAAGGTTTTATATTATCCGGCATTTCGATATCATTCAATTTATACCTGCCAAATACTTTTTCCTGTTCTTCAGTAGATAATTCTTCAAATGCATTTAAATCATGAGTATATTTTTGAACAAAAAGATAACTTCCTCCTTTATAAACAGGATCATCGTCCCCGATCAGACCAAAGAATGCCCGTTCTTGTCCATGGGGATTTTCGGTACCATCAACAAAACCTAAAATGGAACGACCGTCCCAATATCTGAAACCATGGATTTCTTCTATGCTTATTGCCACCGGTTCCAAAACGTCAGACACTGCATATGCCATATCATAACATACACTACTACCATTCCCTCTGATATGAAAATGCAAATCTCCTTTGGAAGAAACTGCTGTGTGTTTTTCACCAACAATAGGTACAAAGTTCTCTAATTCTTTAGGGATTGGAATAGGAAGATGAAGCTGAAGCCAGGCATTATATCCGATCCCCATTACACAACTTGCCCCAGAATCAGGAAAACGGGTATCAGCTGAATTATTTAGATTGATAACCAATTTGCAAATCCTCTCAAAAGTATCTTTGGTGTCTAAATCTTTTTTAAAATTCCACACCATAAATATGGCGTTGCTACCATGATAATCTAATATATTCTGTGGCTTGATATCCATATTAAATAAAGATATATTAGGTATTCATTTAAAGTTTGCAGATTTTTGATGGCTTTGTTAACTTAAGGACATTGTATTTATTATATATATTGAAGGAAAGTATATGGAAAACTTTATTGCAATTCCGTCTCAGTATGTTGTGATAACTACAATAGTGTATGCCTTACTATGTCCTATATTTTTTGAATCTAATAATGCTCTTGGAGAAGGATAGAATTTTGTTGTTAACCATCATAAGACTACTATGACGTCTTATAGTCAACAAGCAATAGAAGAAGTAGAAACTGAATGCAAATCTCCTTGCCCCTCTAGTGCAGAAATGTGCATAGAAATGTGTGCATAGAAATGACTAAATAAATTACTAAATTTTTTTATTATCCTTAAAGTTTTTCTTTATTAGTAGGTAATCGTATTGTATATAATTGACTAGTACACCAAAATTCTGCAGCAATTGTGGTGAGCCATTAAATTTAAATGAAGAAATTAAATAATGTTCAAAGTGTGGAATTGATCTTCAACAACAACAAGTAGGTTCTATTACGCATAATAGACCAATTGTAGACCAACTGCCCTACAAAAGTCCAGGAACAGCAGCACTCATTGCATTTATCGGAGGAATATTTGCTCTACTAGGACTAGGCCATATATTTGTTGGAAAGATTGGAAAAGGATTTGGAATATTAGTTTCTGGTATCATCATCTACGTTCTGTTTGTCATCATGGCAATCTCTCTCCCAGTTATATTATTGTTAGGCCTCGTTGAATCATCTACTGAAGATGCAGGCAGTGGTAGAATAATATTTATTGTTATGTTTATCTTAGGTATTGCATATTTAGTATTTTGGATATGGCAAATATTTAATGCTAGAAAACTGGCGAGGAAATTTAATGAATTAGTACGAACAAATGGTGGAAAAGAACCATGGTGAAAATCTAAACCAAAACTTTTCTATTCTTTATTCCCAATCTAAGAACTTGGTTAGAAAAAAATACAATATATTATGAATTTAATGGGTTAATAGGAAGTAGTATTATTTGTTACTTTTTATCATCTTAATTGTCAGTTTGTTTAATTTTTTTGGCATGGCTTAAATCGATAAAATAATTTTTTTTGATTTTTTTCTGATGCAAAAAAGAATAACTAAATTATTATTTATCATTTTTGAAAATATCTCTTTGTATAAAATATAGTAAAACAGTATGAATGATATTCTCTATATATATCTATGATATATCACTAGAGTAATAGATTAATTAGTCTTAATATAACAATAAAATAAAATATATATCTTTATTCTAGTGAATCTGCTTTATACTCTGCACTAGTCTCTCTAAAAGGTTTTTTGGCTAAGGAATTTACACCTGCTTTTATCTTATCATCTTTTCCTACATCTTCACCTGTTACAATTTTTATATCTTTGTCATTATTGTTTGTCATTGTAATTACCACTAAGTTACCAGGTAGTGAAGAAGTCCCTCCAGTTCAAACCAATGCAACAGGCATGGCCGAGATATCAGCATATACTGTAGCCGAAGACACTATAACATAAGTGAATGCTATGAATATTAAGGATCTCACAGCAGGACTAAGGAAGGTGAAAATGGGCCTATAGTATTTACACTGTTCAAATATGACCCTCCTAAGAACTAGGTATCAGAATCCGGTACAATTACAGATGATAAACTAGAGGGACCAATGAAAGGCAAGAAAGTATATGATATGGCATTAGATGGTTCTAACGGTTCATTCTATATGAATATTCACACATTAGAAAATCCTAATGGAGAAATCCGTGGTACATTTACTATTCCACCATAGTATAGCACCGAATCTTAATAATCTGCAGGAATAGATACAAGATTGATGTTGCGAGCAGGAAGCCTCAAGAGAGCGGCATTACTGTCTTAGA
>DASVEV010000140.1:0-2842 GCA_036380415.1 Nitrososphaeraceae archaeon | reverse complement strand
ATTAATATGTCTTTATTTTTTAAACAGTAGTATATTTCATACAAGTACTATCTTTGAGCGGGGGTCGCCTAGCCTGGTAGGGCGTGGGATTGCTAATCCCATGTTCGAAAGAACTCGTGGGTTCGAATCCCACTCCCCGCGCTTATCTTGGGGGTTCCTCCAAAAATGTTATAAGATTTGATACGAGATACTTATCGTTAGATAAACAACAAGGAAAGAGAAGAAAAGAAGGAGATGATAAATAATTTTGACTCTTAATATACAGAAAACAAGACAACTCATTACACATAGTGATGAGGAAAAAGAATTAGTAAAAAAGATAGAGTCAATTACGAAATCACTTCGAAAACAATATTTTAAAAATAGTTTAGTTACTTTATCTAAGAAAAATATAGAAAATGCTAGAACTATCTGTAATTATATTATTGCAAAACAAACTGAGATAAATATAAAGAATTCAACTAAGGAAAGCAGGATAAAAGTTCTTGTTTGGTTATCCAATTTCCTTGAAGATAAAATATCCTTTAAAGAAATGACAAAACAAGATATCTTAAATTATTTAAACATATTATGTTCTGATTATCTCAAATAATGTTAGCAATTAATATTAGATAATATAAAAAAAAGAAATAGAGTAAAAAAGGATCAATTTATCAAATAAACAGTCAATAAACACTATAATACATATATAAAATAAAATGTAGATTTATTTAATGACAAATTATACAATACAACCCTTCTCCAATTCGAAAAAACTTTCTATTTTTGTATTCTTTGCAACATCTTTGTTATTGACATCTACATACAGTTATGCTGCTGAATGTATGTCTGATGTTATGGCAAATAAAACAAAACAAAACATTCAAGAAAAGTCTACTGAAAGCATCGTAAAATCTAAACAACAACAAGAACAGAGAATAAATAATAATATTCTATCACCACAATCCTCACAACAATTGCAAAAAGAAAATGAGCAAAAAACAGAAAATATTCGAGTAATTACTACTCTATTAAATGCTGCTGACCAGTTAACAGGATTGGCAAAAGTTACAGTAACTTTTGAGAATGAAAATAATGAACAAATTACATTTCAAAGCAATAATAAGACAATAACTGCAGAAGAAGAAATAGTATTTCCTTTAACATTAACGAAACCTATAACAGAAAAAGAACAACAGCCATCAACTATGGATGTCTGTGCAGTAACTGAAGGAGTGGAAAATGAATGCGATACTGTCTTACTAGTAGAAAATCAGACAAAACCATATAAAGTTAATTTAGAATTGATTAACTTTGAAGAAGTAGAACCTATTAATTAGAATTCATTTCAATAAATAATTTCATTTTTTATCATAATATTAAGAAGTTAACGAATAGACATACTTTATAAAAACTTCTTTGAGAACCTCTTTTGAAACATAACACTCTTCTCCTAATTCCGATGTATTCCTGCTAACACTTTGTAATTTATTACTGATGAAGTCATAAAACAAATCTTAAATTCTTTTGTTGGTGTATCTTCTACTTTTATTGAGATTTTAAGTAATTTATCGTAAAGATCAAATCCATCCATTACTGACATTCTAAAACCAACAAGTACAAGAGCATAGTTCTGAGGTTTAAATTTAACTTCGGCTAATTGTGGATCATTTATTGAAACTAATATTTTGAATATTATTAATTAGCATAAAGTTATTATTTCATATTGGTAAAAGATAATTTATGAAGGCTCAAAAAGCAAGACATCGAACCGAGGCTTCAAATCCCATCCCCTCCATGCCAATTCTGTAACAATAATTTTAAGAAAATGCTTTAACACAATCTAAAAATTTCATTTAATCTTTTTGTATATTTTAATAGCATAAACCCGCGAATGTAGTTGCAGGGTTCGAGTCCCAATCTGAGAATTAGTTATTTAGAATGATAATATTGTTAATAACTTGAAATTATATATCATAACAAACATCTATTTTTTTTAACTAATCAACTATTTTAATACTAGAATATAGAACCATATCTTATGAATAATGGTAATAGTCTCCTGTTTATTAGTTAAGATTTTTATCTATAAATAGTAGAATATGAAAATCAAAATGATAGGGTATTTTTAGTAACATCTCTTCTAATGCTCTTGCATTATTATTGTCATTTATGTTTTTTATCATCTGGGATTGGACAATTAATCTGTGCCTTATAGTTTCCGTCAGAACCGGAGACATAATAATCACATTGACCATTTATACCATTAAATTCTTTTTCCCATGCAGAATTGCTAAGATTAGGTATTCCTACTTTAATAGTATCATAATCCGCGTTTGCTGTTTTTGCTGTACAGGAAGAGTTGGGATCAGCAGTACAAGTAGCATCATATTTAGGATCACCTATCTGTAAAGATATTTGAACAGACATTGGCGTCTTATTATATAAAGTCATAGTTCCACAACAGGGAATATTAGAGGAAGCATCTACATTTTGAGTCCATATAAACAAAGATGTTCCCGTTATGGTTGTTATGATGATTACAAATATCATGAAAAAAGGATTATTTTTCATTATGATGCCTTGATTTATTGTATTTATAAGGTTATCTCAACCCCATATTGTTGCAAATAATATTATTTCATTTCAGGGATAGCATAATTTGAAGTTCTCGTAGACGGTAATAGAGAATTAAATGAGAGTCGAGAACTATATTCTAACAGTCGATTCTACTCTTAGTTAAAACTTTCTCACTCTTCACAGATCCCGGGACGGCAACATTCTTTGAATTTCAAATAAATGGAAACGAAATAAAATTATCTATAAAATCAAAACCAGAACATGGAAAAGCAAATCAGGAATT